>CAMPIF010000077.1 GCA_946886245.1 Ectopseudomonas composti
AACCACCGCCGACCACCACCACGGTGTTCCGGGCCTGGCTGGACGGTTTGTCGCGTAGGCTGTGCAGATGGGCTTCAAGTTTCTGCGCCGACTCCAGGCTGTCGACATCGAAGGCGAAGCGGTCGATACCGGCCAGTGGAGGCCGGGCGACCTGGCTACCAGAGGCCAGAATCAACCGATCGAAACTCAGCTCGGCTTGCGCGCCACTTGCGTCGCGGTAGATCACTTGCTTGCCTGCGGCATCGATGCGCGTAGCGCTGCCTTGCACGAATCGCACACCGACCGCATCGAACAGCGGGCCGAGCGGGGCAACGGTGGTGGCCAGGTCGCTTTCATAGAAACGCGGACGTACGCGCAGTTCCGCTTGCGGAGCGAGGAGGGTAACGGCGACGTCCAGACGCTTGTGCTGGTCCAGTAGGCGAACGGCGCTCAGCGCACTCCACATACCGCCGAAGCCGGCACCGATGATCAGGATCTGCTGTTTCATATCGTGAATTCCCATAGTCGTTGAAGAAAAGAAGTGTTGGCTGGCTACGGGATCGATTGTGTGGTTGTTTTGGATCAGGGTATTGATCCAGTATCTACAAAAATAACTAGTCCACTTCGAGGACCCTATGCCACTCGATAAAACCCCACCGCAAGTGGTCTTTCTGCCGCTGGGCACGCCGGAGGAGGGAGTCAGCCTGCAGGCATGGCTATACGAATCGCTGCGCCGCGCGATTCTGGGCGGGCGCCTGCCCGCTGGCAGCAAACTACCCAGTACTCGCTCCATGGCCGAGTACTACGGCCTGGCGCGCGGGACGGTACAGGCTGCCTATCAGCAATTGCTTTCCGAAGGCTATCTGCAAGCTCGAACCGGCAGCGGTACGCGCGTCAGCGAGGTATTGCCGGACCCAACGCTGAACGCCGGATACGTTCGGCGCAAGGTGGTGGCTGAGGTGGAAGAGCAGCGCACAGCACCTGACACGCCCTGGTTGAAGCGTCTGGCCGAGATCGAGCCCATCTTCTCGCGGCGAACGCTGCCAACCGGTGTGCGTCCTTTCTTTCCTCATCGTGGCGATATCAGCGCCTTTCCCATCGACCTGTGGCGCAAGCTGCACACGCAACAGTTGCGCAGCTCGCGCCTGACGATGCTGCTCGACGCCGACCCGGCAGGCTTGCCTGAGCTGCGTGAAGCCATCGCCGGCTACCTGGCCATCGCTCGCGGGGTACAGGTTGCGCCGGAGCGCATCCTGGTGCTCGGCAGCGTGCAACAAGGCCTGGATATCTGCCTGCGTTTGCTGGCACCAGGCGACTCCCAGGTGTGGATGGAAGATCCGGGTTATCCCGGCGCGCGGCAGTTGATGGATATCTCGGGCATCCGCCGCGTGGATGTGCCAGTGGATCAAGCAGGCTTGCGAGTGGAAGAGGGCATTCGTTTGGCGCCTGGCGCACGACTGGCCTACGTCACCCCCTCACGTCAGGCGCCACTGGGCGGCGAGCTGTCGCCTGCACGCCGCCTGGCCTTGCTGAAGTGGGCGGCGGAGCAGGGCAGTTACATCTTCGAAGACGACTACGACAGCGAGTACCGCTTCATCGCCAAGCCCATTCCGGCATTGCGCTCCATGCCAGGTGCGGAGCACTCGGTCATCATGGCCGGGACTTTCAGCAAGTTGCTGTTCCCCTCGATTCGTCTGGCTTATCTGGTGCTGCCTGAGCACCTTAGGGAAAGTTTCACCCGCGCATCGGCACTGATGTCGCGCCATGCCAACAGCCTGGCGCAGGCCGTGCTGGCCGACTTCATCCATGAGGGGCATTTCGACCGCCACGTGCGGCGCATGCGCAAGGTCTACGCATCACGTGCCGACGCCTTCGCCGAAGCTGCGCACAAGCATTGGCAAGGGCTGATCGAGGTGCCGGAAATTCGTGCTGGGATGGATATCGCCTGCCGTTTGCAGGTGGAGAACGAGCCGGAAACTTTCGCACGTTTGCAGGCTGCGGGTATCGATGCGATACCGCTGTCACGTTACTGCGTCAATCCGCGGGGGCCGGGACTGGTCATGGGCTTTGCGCCCTACGAGGAACGAGCCATCGAGGATGCCGCCAGGGCCGTTGCGCATGTCCTGCGCGGCTGAAAACTGCCCCGGCCAAGGCCGGGGCAGCGACCATCAGAGGATGCTCAGCGGGTATTCGACAAAGGCACGAATCTCGTTGAGATCCGGGCCTACGTCGGTGCTGGAGCGGTAGATGGAGTTGCGCAGGCGCAGGTGCAGATCCTTGGCCGCGCCGCTCTGGAAGGTATAGCCGATCTGGTTGAAGATCTCGCGCTCGGTGCCGTTGTTGTCACTGCCGGTATCGATGTTGTCACCGCGTACGTAGGCGAACTTGTAACGCAGACCCGGCACGCCGTACTCGGCGAAATTCAGCTCGTAGCTGGCCTGCCAGGAGCGCTCGTCCTTCAGGTTGAAGTCCGAGTAGTAGGAGTTGGCCACATAGATGGTTCCGCCGCCGTCGCCATAATCCTTGGCAAATCCGGCATCGCCGCTGTTGCGCTGGTGAGCGACGATGAAGGCATGGGCGCCAATGCTGTACTTGGCCGCCAGGCTCCAGATGGTGTTGCGGTCACCTTTGCCGTCGCCGCCGTAATCCAGGGCGGCTACCGAGTCGGTGTCGTATTTGGTGCGATAGATGTTGAAGTCGAAATTGAGCGCCTGATCCGCCGCCAGCGCCAGGTTGTAATTGACGTTGGCGTAGTAGCGCTTGTACATGTCCTCGAGATCGGCGTGATAGACCGCCAGGCTCAGATCGTCGCTGACGGCATAACTGCCGCCGAGCACGTCGATGCTCTTGAGGCGATTGGGGTCGCGTGCCGCATCGCCCATCGGGCTGTCGGCGGTGAAGCGGCCCGCGTTCAGCTCCAGACCTTCGATTTCGTTGCTGGTGACCAGCGTGCCGGTGAAGGACTGCGGCAGCAGACGCGTATCGTCATGGGCCAGAACCGGCAGGGAAGGGAACTGGTTGCCGTACTTGATCACGGTATTGGAGACGCGCAGCTTCACCGCACCGCCAGCCTGGGACAGGTCGTCCAGTGGGCGACCTTCGCTGTCGGTATCGAAGAAGGGGCGATAGTGGCGGCCGCGGCCACTGTCGAGTTTGACCCCGAGCAGGCCGAAGGCATCGACGCCGAAGCCGACGGTGCCCTGGGTAAAACCGGACTCGAAGGTGGCGATAAAACCCTGACCCCAGGTCTTGGCATCGTTGGTGTTGTCTTTGAAATCACGGTTGAAGTAGGCATTGCGCAGCAACAGATCGAGGCTGGCGTCCTCGACGAAACCATTGGCTTCGGACTGGCTGCTGGCATGGGCCAACTGCCCGCCAAGCGCGAGGCCGCAAGCCAGCGCGAGACAGTGCTTCTTGTGCATGAGTGCTCCGGTGTTGGTATGTTTTCTTGTCAGGCTTCGCATCGAGACAAAGCCCAGTCCAGACGGACCGCTCATAGATACCACCGAGACGGCGCAGGCACTACTGAAGGTGGTCGATGGTCACTATCGACTTCTTCGATGAGGTCTTGGCAACGAACGGCGATAGGCTTCTCCTCGATGAAGATTCCAGGGGTGGCGGCTTTTGCATCTCTCCCGGAAGCTGACGCTCTGGCTCCACTTCATCTCCTTTGGTTAAGACGACTTGTAGCCGCCTGGTGATCCAGTGCGGCTTTTTTTGTTCATCTTTCTTGGTCTGCCGTGCGCGGCGATTGAAGTCACGGGTCAGTGAAAATCGCGGCTGCGTATATCCAGCCCTGTCAACATTGTCGTCATGTCCGTCAGCCGCCCGGCGATCACGTGGCGTACGCCTTCGACGGTCTCCAGATGGCCATCGATACGCAGCATCTGCGACTGTACGAGGACACGCCTCTGCCGCTCGGCCAGATCGTGCCAGACGACCACATTGACCAGACCGAACTCATCTTCGAGGGTGACGAAAATCACGCCACTGGCGGTTTGCGGTCTTTGCCGGCCGATCACCAGACCGGCAATGCTGACGGGCCGGCCGTGCTCGACTGCCTGCAGCTCCCGCGAGCTCTTGCAGCGTATCGCGCGCAGCGCCTGGCGCAGCAGGGCCAGAGGATGCGGACCGAGCGTGGTGCCAAGCGTGACATAGTCGGTCAGCAGGTCTTCTCCTTGCGATGGTGCAGGCAAACTCAGGATTTCTTCACTCGGCGCAGACACGCCTGCGAACAGCGGCAGCTGTTGCTCGACGCCAGCAACCGCCCAGCGCGCCTGATAGCGATGGCCAACCAGGCCGGAAAGCGCGCCTGCATCGGCCAATCGCTCGCGCGCCGATGCATCCAGGCATGCACGTATGCTGAGGTCTTCGACATCGCGGAATGCGCCGCACTGGCGCGCCTGTTCGATACGGTGCGCATCGTCTTCGCGCATGCCACGAATCATCCGCAGCCCCAGGCGGATGGTCGGCTCGCCCTGTTCATCGGGCTCCAGGCTGCAATCCCAGTCGCTGTAGCGCACGTCCACGGGACGCACCTCGACATCATGCCGCCGAGCATCCTGCAGCACCTGATCCGGACTGTAGAAGCCCATCGGCCAACTGTTGACCAGCGCGCAGGCATAGGCAGCGGGCTCATGGCATTTCAGCCAGCAACTGGCATAGGCGAGCAGGGCGAAGCTGGCCGCGTGCGACTCGGGAAAACCGTAACTACCGAAGCCCTCGATCTGGCGGAAGATCCGCTCGGTGAATGCCTGCGTGTAACCCTTTTCCAGCATGCGCGAGGTCAGCCGCTGACGATGCGGTTCGAGCCCGCCATGACGTTTCCAGGCGGCCATGCTGCGGCGCAGTTCATCCGCCTCGCCGGGTGTGTATTCGGCTGCGACTATGGCCAACTCCATGACCTGCTCCTGAAACAGCGGCACGCCGAGCGTGCGCTCGAAGACCGGCTTGAGTTCATCAGAGGGATAGTCGATCGGTTCTTCGCCGTTTCGCCGACGCAGGTAGGGATGCACCATGTCACCCTGGATCGGTCCCGGGCGGACGATGGCCACCTGGATCACCAGGTCGTAGAAGGTGTTCGGGCGCAGTCGTGGCAGCATCGCCATCTGCGCACGGGACTCTATCTGGAACGCGCCAATGGTATCCGCGCGGCTGATCATGGCGTAGGTGGCCGGGTCTTCCTTGGGCAGGCTGGCCAAGGTCCATTGCTTGCCACGATAGCGCTCGATCAGGCCGAAACAACGGCGCAGCGCGCTCAGCATGCCAAGGGCGAGCACATCGACCTTGAGCAGGCCGACCCTGTCCAGATCGTCCTTGTCCCACTGAATGACGGTGCGTTCGGCCATTGTCGCGTTCTCCACCGGCACCAGGGTATCGAGGGCGTGCTCGGAAATGACGAAGCCGCCCGGATGCTGCGACAGGTGGCGGGGAAAGCCGATCAACTCGCCAGTCAGTATCAGCACGCGCCTGAGCAGTGGGTTCTGCGGATCGAACCCTGCCTCCAGCAGGCGCTCGGGTGATGGCGGGCCGCTGCTCCAGCGACCACAGCAATCAGCCAGCGCATTGACCTGATCAGGCGGTAGACCAAGAGCCTTGGCGACGTCGCGTATCGCGCCTGCACCGTGATAGGTGTTGACCACGGCCGTAAGCGCCGCACGCGTTCGGCCATAACGGCGAAACACGTACTGGATCACCTCTTCGCGTCGCTCATGCTCGAAATCGACGTCGATGTCCGGCGGCTCGTTGCGCTCGCGCGAGAGAAAACGCTCGAACAACAGCCGGCTGTGCGTGGGATCGAGCTCGGTAATGCCGAGCGCAAAACAGACGCTCGAATTGGCCGCCGAACCCCGGCCCTGGCAGAGAATGTGTTGCTCACGGGCAAAGCGGACGATGTCATGTACGGTCAGGAAGTAGCTTTCGTATTCCAGCTCGGCGATCAGTGCCAGCTCGTGTTCGATCTGGGCATGAGCGCCAGCCGGTACACCCTCGGGCCAGCGCTCGCCGGCGCCACGCCCCACCAGGACACGCAGCCAGGACGTGGCGTCATGACCTGCCGGCACCAGCTCGTGTGGGTAGTGATAATCCAGCTGCTCGAAATCGAAGTTGCAACGCTCGGCGATACGCAGGCTCTGTGCGAGCAGATCGGGCGGATACAGCTCGGCCAGCTCTTCGCACCGACGCAGATGCCGCTCGCCGTTGGCGAACAGATAGGCGCCGGCCTCGGCCACGGGCAGATGATGACGGATGGCGGTCATGCAATCCTGCAAGGCGCGGCGGCCGCGGGCATGCATGTGCACGTCGCCACAGGCCAAGGCTGGCAGGTCATGATCGCCTGCCAGCTCGAGCAGGCGCTGCAGGTGCGCGGCATCGTTCGCGCCGCGATGCAACTCCACTCCCAGCCACAGGCGCTCGGGAAACAGCGAGCGAAGCCAGGGCAGGACGCTGGCGTCACCGTCGCTGAGCCAGATGGCCAGCAGGCCATCGGGCGGCGCCGTGAAATCGGCGTACAGCAATCGGTAGGAGCCTTTTGCCGCTCTGCGTCGAGCTCGAGTAATCAGACCACATAGCGCCTGATAGCCCATCAGGTTCTCGGCCAGCAGCACCAGTTTCGGGCCGCCTTCGATCCGCACCTCACTGCCCACGATCAGCTTGACGCCGCTCTTTTTCGAGGCTTCCCAGGCGCGCACGATACCCGCCAGGGTGCATTCATCGGTGATTGCCAGGGCACGATAGCCCAATCTTGCCGCACGCTCGAACAGCTCCTGCGCACTGGATGCGCCGCGCTGGAAGCTGAAGTTCGACAGGCAATGCAGCTCGGCGTAATCGCTCATGCGAACCAGCCATGCAGCAGCAAGGGGCCGTCACTGCCGACCAGGCGAAACGCCCAGCCACGTTGCCCAGCGAGGGTTTCCACCACGTAGTAGTCGCGGCGGACATCCTCGCCATCCCACCAGCCGGACTCGATACGTTCCGGGCCGGAAAGAATGCGCAACGAGGCCTCGCGCAGAGGCTGAGGCTCTCTCAGCAACCAGCCGGGGCGCAGGCCGCTTGGTGGCAGCAGTGTACTTGTCGGCTCGTTCATCCAGGCGCGTTCGGGGCGATGATCCGCCCTGGCTGCAAGGCCATGCAGGGCGTCATCACCCAGCCGTGCACGCAGCCGCTCACGCAACTGCTCCCAGGGCTGGTTCTGCTGCGGGCGCTCATCGAACAGCTGCCGATGTTGCGGCGCGAAGACCGGTAATTCACGAGCCACCAGCCGCACGGCCAGCACCGGCGCCGGCAACTGCTGGTGCTCCAGACGGCCACGCGTCAGCTCGAACAGCATGCCCGGATCACGCTCTGCACCGAGCAGCCCCACCTGCACCTGCGTATCGGCATTCGCTCTGTGTTCCAGATGCAGGGTGAAGCGCTGCACGCCACTGTCACGACCTGCCAGGTAGGCAGCCAGATCGGCTGTCAGCCGGCGCAACGGGAACAGCAGTGCCTGATGCGATTCGACCTCGAAATTAAGCTCGATACGGGTATCGAAAACATCCGCAGGCCTGAAGAAATCCAGCGCTAACGGACGCTGGCCAGACAGGGTGTCGAGGTGGCGCAGCACTTCGTCAGAAAAACGCTTGGCCAGGCTGTCACGCGGCACTGCCAACAGCTGCCGCAACTGCCTGAGCCCCATGCGCTGGAAGGCCGTGGTTACCGTGGCGCAAAGCCCGAGCCGATCCACTGGCATGGGATCGAGCATCTGCTTGAGTGTCCCGCCATCGCTCGCCATCAGCCCATCACCGACATTGGCCAGCACGCGGGCCGCTGCCGGGTTCGGCGCGACGGCAATGCGGTGCTGGAAGGCCAGCGCCGAAAGCTCGGCGCGCAGACGCGCTTCAAAACGCGGCCAGGGGCCAAACAAGCCCAGGCTGGATTGCACTTCCAGCAACAGGCAGCGCGGATAGTGAAGACTGACCTGAGCACTGAAACCATAGGCCCAGGCAGCCAAAAACTGCTGCCAGCGTTCGATGGCCGCAAGGTCGTATTCTGCCGTGGCAAAGCCGCGTGTCAGCGCCTGTGCTGCTGCCAGTGACTGGCCGGGCTTCAACCCCAGGGCTCGGGCTGCCGGATTGACGGCCTGCAGAACGCGCCGTTGTGACGAGCCGGTGAGCAGCACCAATGGATCATCGGGATGGGTTCGGTGACGTTGCACGCCGTCCATGGCCAGTTGCGGAAACAGGATGCAAGCCCAGAGCATGACAGGCTCAATGCCAGGCAAACGCGAGCGGCTGCGCCGGCGGCAAACCACCCCGGCACTTGATCACCCGCAGCTGTGTCGGCTGGCTTTCGAGTACCAGGCGCAGCGCCGCCGGCGAAGGATTGGCCGCTTCTGCCAGAGGCCGATAGGCAAAAGCCAGGGTCTGCCCGGTGCCGGCAGCCACCTGCAGGCGTCTCAGCGAGCGATCATCCGCCTGACGCAACCAGCACAGCACCGCACCACAGCTTCCCGAACGCAAGCATTGCTCGGCAGCCCACAGGACATCGCGTCCACTGGCCTGGATGAGGCTTAGCTGACGCAGATCGATGCCGGCCTGAATCCAGGCCTTGGGGTAGGGCAGATGAGGAGGGGAGACCAGCACGACCCGCTCGCCCGCAGCCGTAAGCTTGGCGATGGTTGGCCACAGCAGGCTCAGCTCGCCGATGCCTGGCGCAGCCGTGAGAATTTCACTGAGCGCAGCCTTGGGCCAACCGCTACCGGGCAGCACGGCATCGAGAAAACGATGTCCAGTTGAGAAATTGGCGCCCGAAGACGATGGGACGACCTGGCCTCGCCATACACGACGAGCGTCGATCAACCGGTCGAGCGCGACCACGGATGACATGGGTAATGACCGAATACTGTATATAGATACAGTATTATGCGAGCCATCCCATGGGTCAAGAGGCTCTCGACAAGGTGCTCAGCCTGGTTACCGAGACGCGGCCGAGTCAGTCGAGTCAATCAACCGGACAATCGTGTCGATCCGGGGAATCGCGATCTACTACGTACAACCAACCCATACGATCCATCGTGTTGTGTTGCGCAGACGCTGAACCCATGGGATGTCGCGGAAACTTATCGCTGCGCGCATCTCGGACTGTCGACCGCAAAGCGGAGATGCAGATGCGGTTGAGAGTGACCAAGCGTGAAGGTCTCGATCCCCATGGGAGTACATGGATCATGGGAGCGATGAAGCCCGGTGTTTCAGGTGCCTGGGAGCCAAAGTGGGTGATTCAGTCTGGCCAAATCGAGCGCAAAGAGACCTACATTGGATAAGTCGTAGGTTCGCATAATGTATATTATGTTAAATAACATGTTGACTTGAGTATGCGCTGAACTACTGTGACAGATGGTTCGCATCGGGCACGTAAAGCGATCCCCCGCTCCTTGGGAGATCCTCATGCCCGTGCACGAATCCTGGCTAAAGGCGCAACTACAGGTGGAAATCGCCCGCGGCCTCCGGTTGATACAGCACTTTTCTGATCTCGATCCGGCGAGTCCGATCAGACACTCGCCAGTCGATGACGTCTCCCTCCTGATAACCCAGGATGGCGGCGCCGATGTCGGAGCACACGGAATGCTTGCCGGCGCTGCTGTCCGCGTCTTCAGGATAGACCAAGGCCACTTCGATCTCTTCGCCATCCAGTTGCAACAAGGCCCTGGAGTTCATCGTGACGACATTGCACGCCACCTGATGCGGCTTGACGACTATGGCTCGCTCAAGCTCATGCTCGAGCTCAACAACGGCCGGACCTTCCTCGAGCGCGATCAGGCATTCGAGTCTGGCCTTGTCGATTTCAGTGATATAGATCCCCGTGGAGTCGTCAACGGCACCTGCGCGCAGCAACTGGAAATAGCGCCCCGCCGTCATGGAAAATGACTTCAGTGTCGGCGTTTCGCTCTCAAGCAGAAAACCGCTACGTTGAAAGGCTTTCAGCGAGCGCGTGTTGTCCGGGTGGATCTTGGCGATGAGTTTCCCGGCCCGCATGTCGAGGAAGGCCAGTTTCATGCCTTCGCGGATCGTGCCTGCGCCAAGGTTTCGCCCCCATTTGTCGCTGTCTCCAATGGCCAGGACTATCTCGCAATCTGAGCCGGTCTTGATCAGGCGAACAAAGCCAACAGGGGCGTCATACCGGTCGTAGGCCATGAAAAATCGGCCGCCCCGGTTGAACAGATGGGTCAGGATCGGCAATTGCGTCCGATCGATGGCTTGCTCGATGGACCGGCAGACATCGCGCGAATCGCTCAGATAGCGAGTCACGCGCTCATCCTCCAACCAATCCATCAGTGTCAGCGCATGTGCCCGAGTAATTTCTGGGCACAGCGAAATGAAAGGCTTGTTCATCTTCACCACACACTTATATGTAAAGAATGAAAGCCCTTCATGGCTATGGCCATGACGGTTCTTTCGGCAACCTGCTACTTTAAGCCATAGCGCGAGTAATGCCGAACCGCCTGTGCCCTTTTCCTCGTCGACAGCTGAACCGCTGGCGAAGCGCCCCACCACGGCTGAGCCGCCCTCTCCTGCAGTTTTCGCTACAACTGCGCGCGTATGATTCTTTCGAATTCAACACTTGAGCTGCTGTGCTCCTGCAACTGCTGGCGAAACTGCGGCGACAGCTGCTCCGCGAGCACTTGCTCGAAACCGTGGCGAATGTGCTGTTCGGTGCGCAGTGCCGCGCGCAAATGGGCGCGGCTGCGCCTGGGCTGTAGCGAGGCGCTCAAGCTGTTTCGCGCATATCGAAGCATGCCGAACAGGCTCCGATGCAGCGCCGGTCTGCCGCCATAGGTAGCGATCTGATTGTGCAGGCAGGCCATCAGCGCCGAGCACTGCTGTTCGCGCTCGCAAAATAGCCGCTGCTGCCCGGATGTACGCGCGCTGCCGGCAAGACGTCTATAGCTCAGGCTGGCGTCGTGGCACGCCATCAGCAGGTGGTTGA
Organism: Ectopseudomonas composti; assembly: GCA_946886245.1. The sequence goes on from CAMPIF010000077.1 coordinate 10,942, forward strand.
GCTGGGCGATGGTTTTGTCCAGCGTCGGCATGCGCTATGCCTCCCCTGCGCGCTGGGATGCAAATAAACGACATCGGGTGCGCGCGGTTTCGCGGCACCCGCTAGACGGCTCAGCTCTTGGCGCGAGCCACATCACGCATCGCTCTGACTTCATCGTGATTGCGCAGCACGCCCTGATACTGACGCTCTACCATGCTGCGGATTGCTGCTGGCAGATTCCTGCTCAGCGCTTCGCTGTAGCGCTCCTTGGCCACGTCTTCACCGCGCTCGGCTTCGTTGAGAATGGCCTCTTCGTCCTTGCCGGTGACCAGTGATTTCAGGTCGACCCAGCGGCGGTGCAGGTCTGCACCCACGCTGGTGCTGTCCTCGGGCTCGCCGCCCAGTTCCAGGACGGCCCGTTGCAGTTCTTCGGACGCTTCTGCACATTGCCGCGAGCGTTGCGAGAAGAGTTGTTTCATGTCGGGTCGTTTGACGTCTTCGGCGCAGACCTTGAAGCCGGCCTCGCCATCCTTGCAGGTTTCGATCAGCTTGTTGAGGGTGCGTACCAGGTCTTTGCGATCGTCGGTGAGATCCATGAGTCGTCTCCGGGCCGGCTAAACGGCCATTGCTGGTTGGTATGTCCCGTCTTGGGGCCTACATGAATTCCGACGTGCAGGCTGTGCTGATCGTTCAGGGAATTTTCCAAGCGGCAAGCTGAGCCGGCTTCAGCTATGCACGCACCAGTTGACTGCCTCGGCCGGCATGCCGAGGCAGTCTTCACGGTGAATCACACCGGCTGCCAGTGCTTGTTCGACGTTGAGAATGCGCGGTGCAGACATCAGGCATTCGAGTATGTTGAGGGGCGATTCGGCGCCGGCGGTGCACTCGGCGACGATGCTGGCATAAAGCTGCAGATCGTGGTCCAGGCTCATCGCGTATTCGGACATGCGCGCGTGGTCCACGGCGCCGTTGACCGTCCAGTGAAAGGGATGAAACAGGAACTTGCTGTGGGGGCAGGCCGTGCGCGTTTCGCCGGCAAGAAAAATGATGTTGCCCATGGACTCGACGGTGCCGAGGTTGTGCGTCTTCACGGGTACCGGCAGCGAGATGAGGAAGTTGTAGAGGGAGAAGCCGTAGCTGCACTCCCC
>CAMPIF010000078.1 GCA_946886245.1 Ectopseudomonas composti
GGACGTGTGCGCCGCCTTGCTGGTCTCGATCTCACCATCGCGTGCCGCCCAGGCGCTGTCGGCATACCGGAGGCTGCTTCGCCACGCAGCGCCGCCACACCCCCTCGACGCCATCGCCTTGAACGACGTGGTTCGGTACGGTGAATCCCTCGAAGTACGACAGCGCTACCGGCTGCGCCGGCTCAAGGAACACCTGCTGCTGTGGGTGGAACTGGGAACCCCGGGGCTGGACGTCGACCTCCATCGTGCCTTGCCCCGGCTGGTCACGCAGACGCATGAGGTCGGCAATGCCGTGCGCATGATGGACGTGGACGCCGGCCCGCTGACCGACATCGAGTACGAGGGTGTCACCACGGCCATGCGGCGCGAGTTCGCTGCCGGCCACCTTGGCCTGGCCGACTACACCCTCCTGACCTTGGCCGTGACCCTGGGCACCCGGCCGTTGCAACTCGCAGCGATGAAGTGCAAGGATTTCAGCGCGACACAGCGGCAGGACGGCAGCAGCATCTTCATCCTGCAGGTCACCCGCCTCAAGCAAGGCAAGGGCATCCGTCCCCGAACGCTGTTCAGGCCGCGCGAGCTGTCCAGCGGCCTCGGCGCCCTGGTGCAGGCGCAATGCAAGGCAGCGGCGGACTGGGCACAGCGACACGGGCTGCCTGTGGGCGAGGCGCCCATCTTCCCCTCGGCGCAGTTCACCAGAACCCCGCATATGGCCGAGATCGGGCTGCTCGGCCACTTCACCGGCCGGGGCGTCAGCGACAAGCTCTGTCGGCTGTTCCAGAAACTGGAAGTGGTCTCCCATCGCACGGGGAAACCTCTGGTGATGTCGCCCATCCGCCTGAGACGCACGCTCGGCACCCGGGCGGCGGCCGAAGGATGCTCGGCGCCCGTCATCGCGGACCTGCTGGATCACAGTTGGTTCGATTCCAGCCTGGTCTATGTCGAAACGCGGTCGGCCATGATCGAGCGCATCGACAAGGCACTTGCGTTGCAGATCGCTCCGCTTGCCCAGGCCTTCGCCGGCACCCTGGCAGTGCGCGACGACAGTAGCGAGGGACGGCTCGTTCACCACGTGTCGGCCGAAGCGTTCGACGCGATCGGCCGGTGCGGCAAGCACGACTTCTGCCGTCTCGCTGCGCCACTGGCCTGCTACACCTGCTCGTACTTCCACCCCTGGATCGACGCCCCTCATGAGGCGCTGCTCGATGGCCTGCTCAGCGAGCGGTCGGCGCTGGCGACATCGACCGACCTTCGCGTCGCCTCCGTGAACGACCTGACGATCCTTGCGGTGGCCGAGGTGGTCCAGCGTTGCCGGGACTCTCAGCATGAACGGGAGGCCGCATGACCACCGTGACCCGACTGAAACCCAGGGCATTGCGCGATGCGCAGGCCAAGCTGGACGCCTTCATCGCCAACGCTCGGAACGAACTCACGGCCTTCGGGAAGGACCTGGAGTTCGATTCGGATTGCTGGGACGTGACCGAGCACTACCTGGCCCAGGGGGACCGGCGGGCCAAGCAGGCCCGCGTGCGCTTCTTCTTCATCAAGGTGCCCGGCGCCGGCGGGCAAACACTGTCGCCCAAGGTTCGCGCGCTGGCCAAGGCCTACGTGCGAAGCGAGCTGGCCCAGCGCTCGGCAAGCGCGGCGCTGCGGGCGGTGCAGGCGTTCCACGTACTCGGCATTGCCATGAGGAAGCAGCGGCTCGCCTCCGCAGCAGAGATCGACCGGACCACCTTCGACGCCGCCGTGACTGCCATGGACGACGGCCGCGGCGATGCATCCCTCGACGGGATCGGCTTCCGCCTCGGGCAGATCGCCCGGTTTCTGGAAGACCGGATGCTGTGCGCCCACACGACCGGCACCTGGCGCTACGCGATGCGCCGGGGCAGTACCTACGGTCGCATCGGCGAAGCCTTCGAGGCCCGCAAGCGCAGGCTGATGCCTGCCCCCGCAGCCCTGGACGCCCTGGCGCGCGCATTCCATCTGGCATCCGACCCGAGGGACGTGCTCATCACGTCCGTGGCGGCCATCCTGTGCGCCGCGCCGGAGCGCTTCAACGAGGTGCTGGCCTTGCCTGCGGACTGCGAGGTGGACGTTCCGGGCGATGGCGAGGTACGACATCTTGGCCTGCGCTGGGCGGGCTCCAAAGGCTACGACGGCCACGTCAAGCTGATCCTGCCCGGGATGGCGGACGTGGTGCGCGAGGCGTTGCGCAGGATTCGCGGCCTCACGGAACACGCCCGCCACCTCGCCCGATGGTACGAGGCGAACCCGACGCGGATCTACCTGCCGCCGGAATGGGAGCACCTGCGCACGCAGGAGTTCATCGACTTCGAGGACATCGCCGATCTCCTGGGACTCGGGGGTGTGAGCAAGCGGAACCACGCGCGCACCTGGGTGCAGAGCGCGGGGCTTCCCGTCACGATGGTGGTGCGCGTGGCGGGCCACATCCCAGCGATGGTGGTTCGATTCGCTGACTTCGAGCGCCACGTCGTCCACCAGTTGCCGCCGCACTTTCCCTATGCAGACGCCAGGACCGGACTGAAGTACGGTGAGGCGCTGCTGGTCATCCCCGCGAGGTTGTTCCGAACCGGTGTCGGCAGCTCGTGCATGCTGGAGCCGCTGAAGTACCACCATGTGGGCAATGGGCTCGGCCAGAACGCCAAGGCCGGCAGTGTCACCGTGTTCCAGCGCGTCGGGCTCGACCCGAATCGCACGCTGTCCATCAAGAGCCACCAGTTCCGGCACTGGCTCAATACCCTGGCCCAGGGCGCGAATCTGTCCCAGGTGGACATCGCCAAGTGGAGCGGCCGCAGGGACATCCGTCAGAACGCGGCCTACGACCACGTCTCCAGCCAGGAGATCGTGGCACACATCCGTTCTGTGGTGGGCGATCACGCGAAAGTCATCGGCCCGCTGGCGGAGATTCCGAAGCATCTACCGGTGTCGCGCGACGAATACGCGGCGATGGCCGTGCCGACAGCGCATACAACGTTGTACGGCTTCTGCATCCATGACTTCGCCTCGGCTCCGTGCGAGATGTTCCGCAACTGCCTGGACTGCCGGGAGCACGTCTGCATCAAGGGGATCGATGGCAAGACCGAACGCGTGGCCGCCGCGTTGGAGCAGGCGTCGGCGCAACTCAGGACCGCGCAGGCCGCCGCTGCCGAGGGGGTGTACGGCGCGGCGGACTGGGTTGCCACCCACCTAGCCACCGTGGAGCGGCTGGACCAGTTGCTGACCATCTTGCGGGACCCGGCGATCGAGGACGGCGCTGTGATCCAGCTCAGCACCGGCGGAGCCGATTCCCTCTCCGAGAGCGCCGCCCGTGATCGGCTGGCCGGCGTCGACGCTCTGCGGCTCGCAGCGCCGACCGGCGCAACTTCCACCCCCTCATCCAGGAAATCCCATTCATGACACGACGTTCCCCTAACCTCACGCCAGAGCGGGTAGAGGCCATCCTGACGATGGTCCGCGCCTGGGAGGGCCGGCTGACGTGGCCGGCGCTCATCCAGGCCGCCGAAAAACGGTTTGGCTGCGCCTACACACGGCAGGCCCTGTTCAAGCACGCTCCGATCCGCATCGCGTACGACGTCTGCCGCAACGCGACTCCAGCGTCGGTGAGAGTCAAGCCGGGCCGGCCTGTATCCGCTGCCTTGCAGGCCGCGATGGATCGGGTTCATCGCCTGCAACAGGAGAACGCGGAACTCCGCAGGCGCGAGATGCTGCTGCTCGAGCAGTTCCATCGGTGGGCCTACCACGCCAGCTCGCGCGGGCTGACCCAGCACTTCCTGGATCAGCCGCTGCCACCACTGAACCGCAGGGGCAATCGCACACCTCCCCACCAACCACATCACACTGGCTCGACGTAGCTCAAGAATGATTGGCACGCCTCGTGCTCTGAACGGAGATATCACTCCTCGCAGAACCGGACCGTTCTGCGCTGCAAATGCATAGAGCTGCGTTGATCATACGCATGTCTGCGTGTAAAATACGCAGATGCGATCCATAACCATCAGCGACCTGTGCGAACTCACGGGCTACTCGCGCGACCAGATGCGCGGGCTGCTGGCTGAATTGCCACGTTTCGCGCGTAGGCATGCTGAGGCGCGGGTGGCTCGCGTGTACTCAAACCATGATGTGATGTTGGTGGTGGTGCTCTGTCGGCTGGAGACGGTGTATGGTCTTAGGAGAAGCATCGTCTCTGCTCTCTGCGAATCGATCGCTGCGAGCTTGACGGCACCGCGCAAAGTCAGCAAGCAGGCCTGCTTGATCTTGCGGGCCCACGATGCAACATGCGAATACGTCGATACAGCACCTCTGATCGACGATGGCTTGGTTGTCGCGCTGGGACCTATTTTCCTGGCCATCGACTCCTATCTACTACCGACGCCGCTGGTACAGCGAGACGTGGGACTCTCCGCCACTGGCACGCAACACAACCCCGCCACCGCAAAGGCTGTCGGACGTCAAGGACGTGTCGCGCGTGAGATGGTGCCTCGACATCGAGAGCGGTCGAACCATGGGTAATCGTCCGCCTTGGTGGGATGCTTGGCTGCGACCAGACACCGGCGCACAAGTAAAGGGGCTTGTGCGGGTACTCGGCTACCTGCCCGATGGCCGTCCACCCGAAGAAGTCGCCACCATGGAGAAGGCAGCCGAGTACGGGGCTGACGCCGTGTTCTTCGAGATTGAACAGCACGGTAGACGTGCCTCGGCGCAAGCCTTCATCTATGGCGTCAACACGTTGGCTGATGATCGGGAGTTTGCCGAGCGTCACCGCATGCTCTGGAGTTGGGGTGGCGTGCCCTTGGTGTATCGGCGTACGCCAGGATTGCTGCAGTTGTTCCGTTGTGCGCATCGTCCCGACTTTCTCACTGATGACGGGCGCATCCAGTGCAACCCAATCAAGTATCTGGATCTGGCTACGGCAATAGAGCTCGATCCCTGGTGGGATGAGGACAGTATCCGTAGCGGAACACTGTGGACGGATCCTGCAACCTGTGACCTGCTTCTGTCGAACAGCAAGGCAGCACACAAAAGCCTGTTCGATGCGTTCAAGCGGCTGAGCAGCTATCTCGACGAGAAGAACATTCTTCCGAAGCGTTTGCGTCGCCGGTTGTTGATCCTGTCGTTGCTGATTGCCTACCTAGAACAACGAGGCGTTTTCGGCGAAGGTTTTTTTGCAGCTTTTCAGCCCGATGCACAACGCTTTTTCGAGGTTTTGGGTAACGGACCGGCTCTGGTCAAGTTGCTTGCAGCCTTGGAAGACCGGTTCAACGGCAACGTGTTCACACTGGAACCGTCGGAAGTGGACAAGCTTCTGAGCACCCAGCAGTTGGAGCGCTTCGCTCGAATGATCGAAGCACGTGAGAATCAGACGGGCCAGCTGTCGCTGTGGGATCTGTATTCGTTCCGGGACTTGCCGGTCGAGTTGATCAGCCAGATCTACCAGTTGTTTGTGGAGAACGAGGACAGCTCGGTCTACACCCCTCCATTCCTAGTGCGGTTCCTGGTGGAGGAAGCCCTGAACTGGGATGCACTTGACCACATCACTTCGCACAACCAAGTGGTGCTGGATCCGTCTTGCGGCTCCGGCGTGTTCCTGGTGGAGGCCTACAAGCGCCTAGTGTTGCACTGGCGCCTGCGTCATCAGTGGCGGCGCCCGGACAAGCATGTGCTGCAGAGCTTGCTGGCTTTCGTCCATGGGGTCGATCTTGAGGAGGACGCCGTCGAACTCGCCGGTTTCAGCCTGTGCTTGGCCATGTGCGACGCCTTGCAGCCGGCACAGATCCGGCGCAGCATCAAGCTGTTCCCGAACCTGCGTCAACAGACATTGCATCATGGCTGTTTCTTTGCAGCCAAAGAGGCCGGGCAGTTGCCGGCCCGAATTGGGGCCGTCCTGGGCAATCCACCGTTCGCGTCCACACTGCAGACACCGGCCACCCAACGGGCCTATGCACGGTATCAAACCGAGCATCACAAGAAACTCCCCGACAAGCAGGCGGGCTACCTCTTTCTGCACGAGGCCAGCGAGATCATGGAGGACGGTGCAACGATCTCCATGCTGCAGCAGTACAACTTTTTGTACAACCAGAATGCGCTCGCGTTTCGGCAGCAGTACCTGGAGCGCTACTGGGTGCGCGAGATCCTGGACTTCGTTTCGGTGCGTGGCCTTTTCCAGAAGGGCGATGCCGATACCAAAGTCATTGTTGTCGTGGCGCAAAAGCGAGTCCGTCCCGACACCGCCACTTTGCTCCATGCAACGTTCCGCCGAACCGGCCGCATTGACGCCGAGCAGGGACTGGATCTGGACTACTACGACCTGCACGTCGTGCCATATCGCGTTGCACAGACGAACGACCGCCTCTGGCGTGCAAACCTCCTGGGAGGCGGTCGAACCTTGTCGCTTGTGAACCGGTTAGCACAGATGCGCACGCTGCGCCAATATGCGGAACAGCGGGATTGGGACGTTGGCGAAGGCTTCATTGTTGGCAAAAAAGTCCAGCGTAAGCGCGCGCCCCATCTAACAGGACATCCCTATCTGCCCTCCAAGGCGTTGACGACAAGCGGCATCGACGAGTCCCAGATTCAGCCCCTGAAAGACGAGTTTTTCCGCTCGGCGTATACCGAGCGACGCTTCACCCCGCCAATGTTGCTGGTGCGTGAACAGATGCACCTCGCCCACGCAGTATGGCAAGGGCACTACCTAACGTATAGCCAGCGGATGGTTGGCTTCTGCGCGCCGCAGAAGGACTTGCCAAAGCTCAACGCCATTGATCGTTGGATGAGCGCCGAAAAGCGCACTCTGCGGGCCTATTTGGCTCTGACCAGCCCCGGGCTGTTCGCTCAAAAGGCGACTGCGCTGCAGGCCGACGATATCTACTCGATTCCATACCCTGCTGACGGATCGTTCGATCTGAGCGACAACGAGCGCATCGTGGTCGACGACATCGTGGACTACCAGTCGGATCTGATACGGCTGGGGGAATCGTCGATAGCGATGCGCCAGGTCGCCGATGAAGACCTCCAGGTGTACGCGGAGGTTCTGGCGAATCAGGTCAACGCACTATACGGGTCACCCAGCTTCGGGCTGCGTGGCCAGTTCAGTTGGTCGGGTGCGGTGTGCCAAGCCTACGCGTTTGGCGACGCTCAGATCGATTGGTCAGGGGCGGAAGAACTGCGAGACCGCATCTCGGCTTTGCTGCACGCACCATCGCACCAGCACCTGGCTCTCACGCGCATCTGCCGACTGTATGACCACCGTTTCCTGTTCATACTGAAACCTGACCGTTTGCGCTACTGGATGCGCTCCGTCGGACTGCGCGATGCCGATGACATCTTGGCAGATCTGCGGGCCCAGGGCTACTAGCGAGGCGCGATGCTGGCGGACGGATCTACCTCTCACGCATTGGGCCAATTGGCCTCGGGGTTTCTTGCCGAAGGCCAATCTCGTGCCGCCATCCTGGACTTTATTCTCGGACAGCTCCCCCGCTGGCGAGACCGGCCTGATCGACCTCTACGCACCAGCGAGACGATGCTTACGTCGCAACTGTGCGCCCACCTCAACAGTGCAGCACGCAAGACTCCAGGCTGGGATTGCCTGCAATTTCGTGTGGAGGAAGCTGATGAGACACATGTCTCGCGCAAGATCGATCTCGTGGCTGCGGCTGCAGGCGATGCGCTGATCGTGCAAGGTCGGAGCTACAGTGATTTCGAGACGATTTTGCCAATTGAATGCAAGCGACTGCCCATTCCCGTCGGCTCGGGACGAGACGAGCGCGAATACGTCGTGACACGCGTTGGAGTGGGTGGAGGTATCCAACGCTACAAGGAGGGCAAGCATGGTGCTGCGCATGTTCGTGCAGCCTTGATCGCGTACGTGCAGGAACAAAGCTTCGATCATTGGCTTGCTTTGATCAGTGGCTGGATTCATGACTTACACACCAGTGGTACTCCCGGCTGGTCGGTCGCCGATGCGCTGGTAACTCATGGTCAAGACCCCACGGCCGGCATTGCGGTACATGAGTCAGTGCATAGCCGGAACAGTCTGCCTTCAATCCACTTGCGCCACCTGTGGGTGAAGATGACGCTCTAGTGCGATGACCGGGCTGAAAGTTTGCAAAGCCGTGAACACCTGCTCCCACTGCTGAATCCAACAGATTCACGAGGTTCCAACACACACTCTCGTGTCAATTCACACTTCCTCTTCGCCTCCGACCGTAAGGTCGCAATCCAATTGCGTTTGCTGCTGCTCGAGGATGGCAGTTCGACATGGGGCATGCGCTATTTACAATGTCTCGTTCCCCATAAGAGGTACAGAACCTGGAGGACGCCGAACTCCACGGCATGATGAGCTTGACGCACGACAGCGCTCGGTAACGCCGCACGTTGGTCTCCCAGCGCACCCCCCAGCGGTCCACCATGTCGCCGGCCGGCCTGCGGACGGTCACCAGTTCCCAGCCCAGCCTTTGCGCGAGGCGCTCGCACACCGGCGCCGAATCCTTCCACTCAATCCGGCCCAGGTCGCTGTGGATCAGGACCCGCTGCCCCATATGCCCGATGGCGTCGAGATGGCTGCACACGCGGTACGCGAGCGCCTGGCTGTCCTTGCCACCGCTCACCCCCACATAGGCCGGCGCGTGCTCCGCCAGTGCCGCGTCGATCATGGGATCGCGGGCGATGTCGAAGCGCGGTGCGGGAACGGAGCCAGGGCGGGTTGTCATGCTCCCAGCATCCCTGCGAACAGCGCGCATTCAAGGGCGGCCCCGCACGCGCGCCCTCCTCATTCGCCTCCAGCTTGCCGCCGGGGCTGCAGGGAGGCTGTCGTCCCGCGCGCTCTGAACAGCAGCGCACGTTCTCCTCAATAGACGTCGCGGGCATAGCGCCGGTCTCTCGACATACAGGCCAGGTAGTCCGTGGCGGCATCCGCCGTCATGGCGCCATGCTCCTGCACGATCTGCCGGAGCGCTGCATCCACGTCCCTGGCCATGCGGCCGGCATCGCCGCAAACATAGAAGTGCGCGCCCTCCTGCAACCAGGCCCACAGCAGCGCGCCCTGCTCCCGCAACCGTCCGAAGTTCGTGGGGTGGGTCTTGATGCCGGAGACTTTGACCACCTTGCCACCCTGCACGTCCAGGGCCATGCCGCAGCCCACCCCGCAATAGGGGCACACGGTCTTCACCGAGGTCGTGGTCGCCGAGTTCATCCCGTCCTCCCGGAGAGCCGCTGCGCGCGGCGCAGGGGGTCCTGCGGCGGTCGGCAACAGCAGCCTGTCGAATGCGCAAAAAAAACGCGTCCGCACCTTCCTGACCACCGCGCTGAAGCGATGAAGGAACGTGCGGACGCCGTTGTCCTGCCTGAATCACGCCCAACATCGGGCGAGGTCCATGGATCTGCCTAGATCATGGATCCGGTGTCGCAAGACTTGTGCCAGCGATATACCTCCACGGATATAGCGCCGGTACACCGACAAGCCTGCGCTTGCTGCACCAGAACGCAGCAGCCGACATGCGGCAGTGCCCGGCTTGGTGCGCTGCACCGGAATGCTGGCGGCGGCTACAGGCCGTCGGTGCGACCCTCCACGACCTGCAGCAGCATCAGCATCACCCGCCGCGAAAGCTGCTGCGGCGAGTGCACGCACAGGCTGAGGACCGGGGTCGGGGTCAGCCCGGCAACTCCAACGCCGCCACCAGCGCCTCGGTCATCGCTTCATTGAGCGCGCGCGGCACGTCGAAGGTCTCGTGCAACGTGTTCATCGCATGGAACAGGCGGTGCATCACGCGGCCCAGCTGTTCGGGCGCGCGCATCCGGTAGCTGACCGCGGCGCCCTGCCCGGGCTGCGGCTCCGCGTCCACCAGCATCAGCACGATCAGCTTCAACTGGTCGGGCAGGGGCAGCAGGAAGTGCAGCCAATAGCCCCACTGCGCATCGACCGCGCGGAAGAAGCGCACGCATTCGGGGATCAGCGGCAGCGGCCGGGGATCGTCGTCGTAGCCTTCGACCTGGATCACCATGCGGCCGGCGAAGCGCATCACCTGGTTCGCGTCATCGCTGAACAGCAGGAGCCGCTCGACCGTGCTGCCGACGCGGAAGGCCTCGATGTCGGCGCGGGTGATGACGACGATGGCCAGGTCCGCCTTCGGCGACAGGCGACCGAATCCGTCGGCATCCGTGATTCTGATTTCCATGGCAAATGCTCCTATGTGTGGTGGTGCGGCCTCGCGGCCGCTCAGTCCTCATCCTTGGCAGCGTGCGCGGGAGGGGCCGCGCCATCGAGCGGCCGCTGCCGGGCCCCCTGCGCCGCTGCGGCGCGCGCATCCATCACCTCGCGGGTGCGAAACCCGACCGGCAGCCGCACCTGGGGGTCGGCGAAGACCCACAGATGGAACTGGTTCGCCGTGTCCACGAGCCGCGACTCGGCCGGATAGACCTCGAAGCCCTCGTGCTCCTCGCCGACGATGGCGTTCTTGATCCGCTGCAGATCGCGCCAGTCGTGGATGGGCGCGCGGTCGCGGCGCTTGATCGACAGCCAGAGCATGTCGCTGGTGTCCGGCCCGAAGGGCGCCGCGATCCGCTGGACGTTGACCTGGTAGCGCTCGTTCACGTAGACGCGCTGGCGCCTAAGCGCCGCAGCCTGCGCGCGCGCCGCTTCCACGTCGATCCCGAAGCGCGCGGCCAGCACACGCGGATTGAACGCGCCATCGGGCAGGCGCGCGGCTTCGAAGGGGCCCATCGGCGGCAGGGGCGTCTCGAGCCGCTGCAGCGCGATGGCGCTGTTGTCCAGGCGGTGCGAGCGCCGCTGCCCACGCCTCCCGCTCGCCTGCGACCGTGGGGCCGACCTCGGCGCTAGCCATGCCCGGCCGCATCCAGGTGAACCAGCACGCGCCGGCCAGATCGGCGCCGTCCTCCGGCCGGCCACGGTGGACCTCGTAGCCATCGGCCTGCAGCAGGCGCCGCACTTCTTCGCAGAATCGGGTCGTGTTCATGATGAAGGGGGTGTTTCGTCGTCGGGGCGGCCGCTGTCGCCGCGTTGCCCAAGCTTCCCGCGCTTGCGCGCGGGTTCAACCCCGCCGGGCGGCGGCCGCGCCGTATCCTGGGTGCCGTCAGGCCCGAACAGCAGCCTCTGCACGTGCGCGCGTGGCAGGTGCGGCGCGGAGCCCGGCTCGCGGGCGGCGGCATGCGTGCGCGTCGCCGACGCCGAAGCCCCGTGGCCTCCATCGCCCCCATGCCGCGGCACCTCGCCGGTGCCGGCTCCGGCGGCCGGTTGCCCCTCGGGCGCGGATGCCTCCTCGCTGGCGAACCGGCGCTGCAGGCGGTATCGCCAGCCGCCGAGCACATGGGCCGGGGTATGCCACCGGCTCCAGACCTCTCCGCTCAGCGAGTTGCCATGCACCACGACGGCCGGGATGTGCAGCAGCGCGAGCTGCAGGAAACTCATGTGGACGCACCGCACGTCGATGTCGACGCACGTGGCGTGCAGGACCTGCTGGTAGTTCAGCCCCGCCGCATGCAGCGCGTCGGCCATCGCGATCACCATCCCCCCTGCCCCGCAGGCGGGCTCCATGACGTCGACGAAGCCATTGGCTTCGACCTCGCCCCTGGCGGCGGCCGCGTCCCCCACGAGGACCCGCGCCATGAGCTGCGAGACGTGGAACGGCGTGAACACCTGGCCCGCCCTGTCGTTGCCCAGGTCCAGCGTCATGTACAGGCTGCCGAGCAGGTCCTCGAACTCGCCTTGCGCGCAGCACTGTTCCATCGCGAGGGAGAGGTACCCCAGCATGCGCGGAAAGCGCTCAAAGTCCTCGCGCGGGTACTTCTTCACGATGTCGTGGTAGCGGGCCTCCCGCTGGTCGAACTGGGCCTTGTCCACCGCGTTGCTGATCGACAGGCACGACAGCTCGATGAAGTCGGCGAACACGTCGCGAACGCTCCAGCGCGGCGCCATGCCCTGCAGC
>CAMPIF010000079.1 GCA_946886245.1 Ectopseudomonas composti
TCGCGAATACCGTATCAGCGTCAAGCGCGAAGCAGGCGGACGCGTCTCCAATCATCTGCATGACAAGGTCCATGAAGGCGACGAGCTGGACCTGTTCCCGCCAGCCGGCGAGTTCACCCTGAGCGCCTCGGACAAACCGCTGGCCCTGATCAGTGCCGGCGTCGGCATCACCCCGGCGCTGGCCATGCTCGACGCGGCGCGGCACAGCGGCCGTCCCATCCACTTCATCCACTGCGCGCGCAATGCCGAGGTGCACGCTTTCCGCGATTGGGTCGATGCCCATGCCGCCGAACACCCACAGATCCGTCACTACGTTTGCTACAGCGAACCGCGGGACGGCGACCAGGCCGACGCCAGCGGTTTTCTGAGCCGCGATCTGCTGGAGCAATGGCTGCCGGCCGAGCGCGATCTGGACGCCTACTTCCTCGGGCCGAAACCCTTCATGGCTCAGGTCAAGCGTCATCTGCAGGCACTGGGCGTTCCCGCCGAGCAAAGCCGCTACGAATTCTTCGGCCCGGCTTCGGCACTGGATAGCTGATCAATCAGGAGGTAAACCATGTATCCGCTCAATCTTCCAGCTGCGCACATTCTTCATCTGTCCAGCCAACTGCTCTGGGGCGGCCTCATTCTGCTGCTCGTCGGGCTGGTCTTGGCCTACTGCCTGGACAAGCACCTGAATGTGCCGACACTGGTATTGGCCCACAGCCTGACACTGATCGGCCCCAGCGTACTGAAGATCGGCTACGTACTACGTCTGATCGCTCAGGAGCGCCTGAACGACAGGGCATGTGCTCATGCAGTTGCTTGATCGCCAGCAGGCCCTGGCCATTGCGCCGCTCTGGCGCCTGGGCTTTCGGCCGTTCTTCCTCGCTGGCGCCCTGTTCGCCCTGCTCGCCGTCGCCCTCTGGGCGGCGGTGCTGCACGGTCTGACAAACCTTGCGGTGCCCGGCGGCATGTTGGCCTGGCATCGCCACGAAATGCCCTTCGGCTTCGGCCTGGCCATCATCGCCGGCTTCCTGCTCACTGCCGTACAGACCTGGACGGGCCGCCCCGGCCTCAGCGGGCGGCCGTTGATCGCGCTGTTCGGCTTGTGGCTGGCGGCGCGCCTGGCCTGGTTCGCCCCCGCGCCGTTGCCGGTACTGATCATCCTGCAACTGGCCTTTATCGGCCTGTTCATCGCGCAGATGGCGCACCAGTTGCTTGCCGCAAAACAGCGCAACAACTATCCGATTCTGCTGGTGCTGAGCCTGCTCGCCCTGTGTCAGTCCCTCACTCTCGCTGGCCTGGCAAGCGGAGATGGCGACCTGCAACGCCGAGGGGCACTGGCTGCACTGTGGCTGATTGCAGTGATGCTGGGCCTGATCGGTGGACGGGTGATCCCCTTCTTCACGCAGCGCGGCCTGGGGCGGGTCGAGGCCTTCGCCGCCCATCCCTGGCTGGACCGTCTACTGCTGGCCTGCGGCGTGCTGGTCGCGGCACTGTTTGCCAGCGGACATAACCTGCAGGCCCGGTCCTGGTTAGCCGTGCCCTTTATCGTGCTGAGCGTGCTGCACGGCCTGCGCCTGTGGCGCTGGTACCTGCCGGGCATCTGGCGCGTGCCGCTGCTGTGGTCGCTGCATCTGGCCTACACCTGGCTGCTGATCGCCAGCCTCGGCATGGCGGCCTGGCACCTGGGCTGGCTGACACAACCCAGCCTGGCCAGCCACGCATTGGCGGTGGGTGCGATGGGCGGGCTGATCCTGGCGATGATGGCGCGGGTCAGCCTCGGCCACACCGGGCGCGCCCTGCAACCACCAGGCGCGATGACCTGGGCCTTCGGCCTGCTCAATCTGGGCGCTTTGATCCGGGTCGCGGCCGGTGGCGGGTGGCTAGGGTTGGCAGCGCTTTGCTGGGGCCTGGCCTTCGCCCTGTTCGCCTGGCATTACGCGCCGCTGCTGTGTCGGGCGAGGGTGGATGGGCATCCGGGGTGAAACGCCTGGTGCGATCAAACGGCCAGACCGTAGCCCGGATGCAATCCGGGGCAACGATTTCCCGGATTGCATCCGGGCTACGCTGTTAATCAATCGACCAGTGTGCAAGCCATCACCAGCGCATCTTCGCGCCCACCCACTGCCGGGTAGTAATCACGCCGACGCCCCACTTCGTTGAAGCCGAAGCGCTCGTACAGGCGATAGGCACTCTGGTTGCTGGCGCGCACTTCGAGGAAACACTCGCGGCCGCCCAACTCGTACGCCTCTTTCATCAGATGCTCGAGCAGGCGCAGGCCGAGGCCACGGCCCTGACTTTCCGCCTTGACGGTGATATTGAGCAGGTGCGCTTCGTCGAGAATCAGGTTGATCACACCATGGCCGACCTGCTGATTGCCCTCGAACATCAGCCAGCAGTTATAGGACTTGAGGCTGTCGGTGAAGATGCCACGCGTCCAGGGGTGGCTGAAGGCGGCATATTCGATCTTCAGCACGGCATCGAGATCCGCCTCGGTCATCGGGCGGAAGGTAATCGCATCGCTCATTGGGCGTAACTCGGGCACAAAGACGGGGGTTCTCAGGAACGAGCGGAGGCTGACCAGCGCTGACGCACGCGTCGCATGGCCTGCCACAGTTCGCGCTTGCGCGCTGGCTCTTCCATCAACAGTTCCAGGCCTGGCAAGGCCCAGCAGGCGCCAAGGCCTTCGACCTGCAGTTCGCGGTTGTAGCTGTGTTCATCGCCTTCGCCGGCAAAGCGAATGGCCGGCAGCCCCACCAGCCACAGGCAGGCGCTCGGCTGCTCCTCCAGACGCGCAGCCACGAAGCTCTGCACGAATTCCAGCGCCGCTTGCGGGCCCTGATCCATATTGCCGCGCACCAGCAGCGGCCAGCGCACCGGTTCGCCAAGCAGCTGCGGGCTGTCCGGCAGGCCCGCGGCGCGCAGCAGATCCTTGAGCAGGATGTAGGCCGGGTCACGGCTCTGGAAAGGCTGGCCAGTGGGCAGCTCAACCAACAGCGCGCAGTCGCCGGCGCGCAGCAACTGCAGGGAAAAACGCGGCGGTGGCGCACTGACGCGAGCCGGTTTTTCCTCGACCGGTTCCGCCTCCGCCGCTGGCACTTCGGCCATCACCGTGCGCGGCTGGGCGCCTGGGCGCGGAATCTCGATCTTCGGCCGCTCGACCGGCGCCTCACGCACGGCTGCCGGAGTGACGGCAACAGGCTCTGACACAGGCTCGAACACCTCTGCCTGCTGCGGCTCGAGCAGCTCCAGGCGCGACGCCGCCGCAAAGGGCAGTTCGGTGCGCGGCAGCCAGGTGGCCACCTGCATGGCGTCGAGGTAGGCGCGACGGCGCTGTTCGGGAATCACAGGCGCTCCAGAGAGAGGATTTTCAACAAAGGCGGATTGTCGCGTGAAATGGCCGGAGCGGGAAGCGTCGCGGCGCGATTGCGAGCAAACAATGTCTGCCCCCATAAAGCAAAAGCCCCGCTGTTCGCGCAGCGGGGCTTTCGGGGTTCACCTGGGCTTACTGATCCCAGGGACGATCGCCGTGCTCGTCCTTGATGCGGGTGGGCAGGCCCATCACATCCAGGAGCTTGAGGAACGGCTCGGCCGGCAGCTGCTCGACGTTGACCATGCGCTGTGCATCCCACTCGCCACGTGCGACCAGCAGCGCGGCGGCTACTGGCGGCACACCAGCGGTGTAGGAGATACCCTGGCTGTCGGTCTCGGCGAAGGCGTCTTCGTGGTCGGCCACGTTATAGATGAACAGCTCGCGCGGCTGGCCATCCTTGGTGCCCTTGACCAGGTCGCCGATGCAGGTCTTGCCGGTATAGCCCGGCGCCAGCGAGGCAGGGTCAGGCAGTACGGCCTTGACCACCTTGAGCGGCACCACTTCGAGGCCTTCGGCGGTCTTGACCGGCTGCTCGGAGAGCAGGCCAAGGTTCTTCAGCACGGTGAACACGTTGATGTAGTGGTCGCCGAAGCTCATCCAGAAGCGGACGTTCGGTACGTCGAGGTGCTTGGACAGCGAGTGCACCTCGTCATGGCCGGTCAGGTACAGGTTCTGTTCGCCCACCACCGGCAGATCGTCGGTGCGTTTGACTTCGAACATGCTGTTGCTGGTCCACTGGCTGTTCTGCCAGCTGTAGACCGTGCCGGTGAATTCGCGGAAATTGATTTCCGGGTCGAAATTGGTGGCGAAGTACTTGCCGTGCGAGCCGGCGTTGACGTCGAGGATGTCGATCGACTCGATCGTGTCGAAGTACTGTTGTTGCGCCAGAGCGGCATAGGAGTTGACTACGCCCGGGTCGAAGCCGACACCGAGGATGGCGGTCACGCCTTTTTCCTGGCATTCGGCCAGGTGCTTCCACTCGTAGTTGCCGTACCACGGCGGGGTTTCACAGATCTTGCTCGGATCTTCGTGGATCGCGGTGTCCAGATAGGCGACGCCGGTGTCGATGCAGGCGCGCAGCACGGACATGTTGAGGAACGCCGAGCCGACGTTGATGACGATCTGCGACTCGGTCTCGCGGATCAGTGCCTTGGTCGCTTCCACGTCCAGGGCGTTCAGCGCATAGGCCTTGATCTCGCCGGGCTGCTTGAGGCCGCCCTTGGCCTGCACGCTGTCGATGATGGCCTGGCATTTGGAGATGTTGCGCGACGCTATTGCAATGCGACCTAACTCGTCATTGTGTTGCGCGCACTTATGGGCCACCACCTTGGCAACACCTCCTGCACCAATGATCAGAACATTCTTCTTCAATTGTTTCACCTCCTGGGTACTGCGTTTTGGACAATGATTACGTTGGAAATCGTAGGGTGGACGACGCTTCATCCGTCCACCGAACACCTGCGCCATGGTGGATGGGAAAAGCGTCATCCACCCTACGACAAGATCACGACAGACTGGACAGGTAATCGTCGAACTCGAACTGGCGCGCCACCTCGACACTACCGTCGAGTTGTTTCACCACGATGGACGGCATCTTCAGGCCGTTGAACCAGTTCTTCTTGACCATGGTGTAACCGGCCGCGTCGATGAACGACAGGCGATCACCGATCTGCAGCGGCTTGTCGAACTGGTATTCGCCGAAGATATCGCCGGCCAGGCAGGATTTGCCGCACACCATATAGGTGTGTTCGCCGTCCTTCGGCGCCATCTTGGCATTGAGGCGGTAGATCAGCAGGTCGAGCATGTGCGCTTCGATGGAGCTGTCGACCACGGCCAGGTGCTTGCCGTTGTACAGGGTGTCGAGCACGGTGACTTCCAGCGACGCGCTGAGGGTGATCGCCGCTTCACCCGGCTCCAGGTAGACCTGTACACCATACTTTTCGGAGAAGGCTTTCAGGCGCGCACAGAAGGCATCGATCGGGTAGCCCTCGCCGGTGAAGTGAATGCCGCCGCCGAGGCTGACCCACTCGACCTGAGCGATCAGGTGACCGAAGCGCTCCTCGATGGTGGTGAGCATCTTGTCGAACAGCTCGAAGCTGCCGTTCTCGCAGTTGTTGTGGAACATGAAGCCGGAAATCTGCCCCATGACCTGCTCGATCTTCACCGGGTCCCACTCGCCCAGGCGACTGAACGGCCGCGCCGGGTCGGCCAGCAGGTAATCGGAGCTGCTCACCTGCGGGTTGACGCGCAGGCCGCGGATGGTGCCCTCGGTCCGCTCGGCGAAGCGCTCGAGCTGGCCAATGGAGTTGAAGATGATCTTGTCGCAGTTGGCGACCATCTCTTCGATCTCGTCGTCGGCCCAGGCCACGCTGTAGGCGTGGGTTTCGCCGGCGAACTTCTGCCGACCGAGCTTCAACTCGTAGAGGGACGATGAGGTCGTGCCGTCCATGTACTGCTGCATCAGGTCGAACACCGACCAGGTGGCGAAGCATTTCAGCGCCAGCAGCGCCTTGGCACCTGAGTTCTCGCGCACGTAGGCGATCTTCTCCAGGTTGACCAGCAGCTTCTGTTTGTCGATGAGGTAGTACGGCGTCTGGATCATCTCGTCGCCCCGGCAAGGTCAATCAATGGAGGTCTTTCGGGCACCTTAAAAAACTACCTGCGTTGCCATCGCTGCGTTAAAAACAGGCTCAAAATGTCATTTACTACTCGTAAAGTCGAACGCGACTCCGACCGTTTTTCGCCTGTTTTTGCCTTGCGCTGAAGGCCTCGCCTACGTTTTTAGAGGTGCCCTTTCAGCCCCCGGGAAAAAGTGGACGCGAATTGTGCCGATAACCGGCGAATATCGAAAGGGCATTGGGGATTTTTTGTACAACCGGTGATGACCGGAGTCTGGCCTGGCTGAGCGAAGACCCTACGGCCGAGCGGTTACAGTGATATGACCGGGCAAGGCCTGCCCACCACCTGCGCCACCCAGAGCGGACAGGGCTGGCGCGGATCGCATTGGCGCAACATCCGCCGCGCTCAATGCTGACGGAACAGGCTCAGCAAATGCTCGGCGATGGCGCCACGGATGCTGTCGATGCTCAAGCGCGAGCAGTGAGCGAGCTTGGCGGGATTGATGCGGTGCAGATGCAACGATGGCATCCGCGCCTCGTATTCACGCAGATCGCCTTTCACCAGCACGGGCAGAAAATGCTCGCCGCGCGCTCGATAGCGCTCGATCAGCAGACGCAAGCCGGCCTGGAACGGTAGTTCGCGCGAGGCAATCAGGCGCGACTCGCCTGGCACCTTCAGGTACAGGCCGTCGAACCCCACCGTTTCACCCGGCAGGATGTGCACGCCAGTGGGCTCCACGGCATCGGCGGGAATATCGTGAAAGGTGTCATGCCAGGCCATCTCGTCCGGCAGGATGGTGATACCGCCCTGCTCGTCCTGCGGCACCACGAAGCTGTAGTTGCTGTAGAGCTTCCCGACATAGCTGGAGTAAATGCACAGACGGTTTTCAAAACGCCGCAGGAAAGCGATGGCCTGGGCACGGTCGGTAATGGCGTGCAGGTCCCAGTTCAGGTCACGCTGGTGCTGCAGCTCATGCCAACGGGCATCGACACTCAAGGCAAGGGCAGACATCAGGGGCTCCACAAACAGGTTCATGGCTAACCACGGCAGAAAGCGTGCCACCTCTAAAACCCAGGTTTTCTCGGCTTTTCAAGCACTTGCCAGCGCTTCCCACGCACAGCCCGTCCCAATGTGCCGAATAGCGTCACCTGCCTCTGATCGATTCGGACTCAAACCCGGCATCCACCTTGCAGTACAATCGCCGCTTTCAACCTGCCTGGAACCGGCGCCTCGATGATCGATCCCAAGCGCGTATTGCGCGCCCTCGCCGAACACTGGACGTTGCTCGAACCGCTCTGCGAGCGCTTCGACGCCGGCACCCTGAGCCTGATCGAGCTGCGCAAGCAGCTGGTGGTCCAGCTGCCGGAAAGCACGCCGATTGACATCACCGCGCTGCTCGACCAGTGGATCCGCCTGGATATCCTGGTGCCGGTGGCCAAGAGCCCCAACCGCTTCGAGCTCAACGCGCAGATCCACGACTTCCTCGCCTACCTGCGCCGCGAACACCGCCTGGGCTTGTGCCTGGAGATCGAGGCCTACCTGCGTCACCTCGAACGTCTGGCCGGCTATATAAAGGACGCCTTCGAGGTACGCGACGCCGCCGATCTGGCCCGACAGCTACGTTTGCTCGATATGCGCGTGCGCGACGTATTGAAAAAACTGGCCAACGACGAACAGGCACTGGTCGCCGTGGCCGAACGGGCCAAGACCTCGGATCGGCAGATTCCGCTGCGTCAGCGTTACGCCGAAGTGCTAGCGACCTGGGACGAATACGTCGAACCGATGATCCAGCTGGTCGCCGCCGACGGCGCCTTCGAGCAAGGCGTGTACCGCGTCGAACACGTGCTGCTGCGCCTGCTCGGCGAGCAGCAGCGCCTCGGCCAACTGGTCGACGACGATTTGTTGTTGCGCACCCACGCGCGCATCCTGGAAATGCAGACCACCGCCCAGCTGACCCTGCGCCGCGCCCGTGAACTGCTGCTGCCGCTGCGTGAGGAAGCGCGCCGGCACAACGCCGTGACCCGCGGCGCGGCCCTGGCCCTGGCGGCGATCCGGCGCAAGGGCCTGGACGCCGTGCCCCAGGCTTCGCTGCCGCTGTTCAGCCGCCCGCAGAGCACCTTTCTCGGCAGCGCCTCACAGGTCGAGGCCTATGTTTACGCGCTGGCGCGCTTCCAGCCCAAGCCGGCGCAGTTCCCCAAGGCCCATACCACGCGCAAGGGCGAAGCGCCGCGGGCGCCACGCACCGCCCGCGAGATGCTCGAACGCTGCGAACAGGCGCTGCCACTGCCGGACCTGATGGTCTGGCTGCTGGAGCAGGAGCCCGAAGGCGCCACCGACGAACTGCTCTACTGGTTCTCGCGCCTGTCCCGCGATGCGCGCTTCCAGCGCGAGCGCCTGGAGCGACAGGAGTACCTGACGGCCGAACATCGGGTCAGCCTGAGTTCGTTCGCCTTGCTCCGAACCACCTAGGGTGCGCTAAGCGCATCGCAACCGAATTCATGGTGCGCACGGCGCACCCTACGCATAACGCGCTGCACCTGCAGCGAATGGACCGCCATGAACATCGACCTGAAAGAACTCACCCAGCTCTCCGCCATCTTCCGCGAGCTGTTCAAGGGCTACCATGTCAGCCGCCGCGATCCGGAGCTGTACGCCCAGCTGTCCAATCTGCAGGACCAGTACCGCGCCTTGTTCAAGGCCCTGGGCTACGAGCTGGTCTGCGACAGCCGCGGCTTCTACTATTTCGTCCCCGAGCAGATGGGCGCGCAGGTCAACAAGACCGCGCAACGCCTGGCGCTGTTCACCTTTATCCTCGTTGAACATTTAGCCGACCAGGGCCGCGATCCCCTGGCGGTGCTCGATGGCGGCAGCCTCGGCCGCGACGAACTGCCGGCCTTGCTCGACAAGTACCGCGACCTGTTCCTCCAGGCCGAAGTGACCACCGTTGAGGAGCTGGAAGAGAAAGTCATGCGCCGCCTGACCCAACTCGGCTTCGCCAGCGAAGAGAACGGCATCTACCGCTTCCTCGCGCCCATGCACCGCTTCCTCGATGTCTGCCTCTCCGTGCAGCAGGACCGCGATCTCGCCGCCACCTTGCACAGCGCCCTGCCACTGCCGGCCCCGGAGCTGGTCGACGATGAGGCCGAGGAGGAGATCATCAGCCTTGACGAAGACGATATCGACGAACCCGAAGAGGACGCCCTGGCCCGCGCCATGGCCGAAGAACGCGCCGCACAGGAGATAGACGTATGAGCCAGGAACGCTACGGCATCCGCCGCTTCGCCCTGCTGAACACCGCCGGCTACAGCCTCGGTCTGTTCCCGCTGGAAAACCCGCTGTCGGTCTACGGCGCCAACAACCTGGGCAAGTCCGCTTCGATCAACGCCTTGCAGTTCCCGATCCTGGCGCGCATGTCGGACATGAGCTTCGGCAAGTACAGCCTGGAAGCCTCGCGCAAGTTCTACTTCGCCAGCGACACCAGCTACATCCTCGTCGAAGTCGCCCTGCCCCATGGCCCGCACGTGATCGGCGTGGCCGGTCGCGGCCCGGGTGGTGGCTTCGGTCACCAGTTCTTCGCCTACGCCGGCGAGCTGGATCTGGAGCACTACCAGCACAACGGTACCTGCCTGCGTCAACGCGAACTGTTCAAGAACCTCGGCCAGGCCGGCATCACCGCCTACGAGCTGAAACCCGACGAACTGCGGCGCCTGCTGGTCGGCGGCCACACCAGCATCCCACTGGACCTGACCCTGATCCCGCTGCGCTCGACCAGCGAGCAGAGCCTGAAGACCTTCCGCGCGCTGTTCATCAACCTGCTGCACATGCGCGAAATCACTGCGGCCAAGCTCAAGCAGCTGTTCCTCGATGCCTTCGAGCACAGTCTGCGCTCCGGCAGCGTCGACTACATCGCCGCCACCGAAGAAGCCTTCCGCGACGTACGCCGCATGGAACAGGACTACCAGGCGCTGGTCACCGCCGGCCCGCTGATCGAGGCGCTGGCCTCGGGCGTCACTCAGCGCGAGACGCTGCGCGGCAAGCTGCATCGCCTGTCGCCATTGCTCGACAACCTGCTGGGCACCTGGCACGACTACGCCGATGCGCGCAAGGAAGAACTGGTGATCCAGGCCGAGCACTATCGCAACGAGCAGGACGGCCTGCAGAACGAACAGCGCGGCGGTACCAGTGAGCTGATGCGCCTGGAGCGTGAGATCAGCGAGATCCAGCGCTGGCTCGGCGAGCTTTCCGTGCTGAAGAACCGCTTCGCCCTGGTGGAAAACGCCAAGGTACTGGAAGAGCAACTGCTCGCCGCCAAGGACGCCCACGACGAACTGGCCGGCGCCCTGGCGCAATCACGTCAGTTCTCCAGCGAAGACCTCGACGAGCGCCTGCGCGACCTGGAAAAACGCCTCAAGTCGGTCAAGCAGCAGCTCGATCACGCCGACAACAACAGCTACTCGCGCCTGCGCGAGGAATTCAGCCAGGCCGACGTCGACCGCCTGATGCGCCTGTTCAACGGCCAGCTGTTCAGCCTGCCGTTGGGTGAGAAAGGCATCCAGGCCGAAGGCGACGACTGGGTCAAGGCCGTCGAAGCGGTGCTCGATCGCTTCAAGGGCGACACCTTCGCCGTGCCGGGCCTGTCCATCGACCTCAGCCATATCGAACCGCCAGCGCTGCAGGCACTGGCCGACCGCGCCGCCCTGCGTGACCAGAAGGATCGCCTGGAGCGCGAACTCAAGCAGCTCAAGACCCAGCAGTCGGTCGCCTCTGACCGCGCCGCCAGCAAGGCCCAGGCCGAGACGCTGTACCAGGCCGTGCTGGATGCGCAGAAAGCGCTGGAAGATTTCCGCAAGAGCCAGACCCTGGCCGCCGAGGAGCCGCAGAAGCTGGAGCGCCTGGCCGAGCTGGAAGGCGCCCAGGATGAACTCAAACGTGCCAGCGATGCCTTCGCCGAGCGCGTGCAGCAGCTGTCCGCCAAGCTGCAGCTGGTCGGCCGCCAACTGGCCGACCTGGAAGCCAAGGAGCGCACCCTGGAAGACGCCCTGCGCCGTCGCCAGTTGCTGCCGGCCGATCTGCCCTTCGGCACACCATTCATGGAACCCGTCGACGACAGCCTGGACAACCTGCTGCCGCTGCTCAACGACTACCAGGACACCTGGCAGGCGCTGCAACGCATCGACGGCCAGATCGAAGCGCTCTACGCCCAGGTTCGCCTGAAAGGCGTGGCCAAGTTCGACAGCGAGGACGACGTCGAGCGCCGCCTGCAACTGCTGGTCAACGCCTACGCCCACCGCCAGGACGAGGCGCTGACGCTGGCCAAGGCGCGCCGTGCGGCGGTCACCGACATCGCCCGTACCCTGCGCAATATCCGCAGCGACTACGACAACCTGGAACACCAACTGGCGCTGTTCAACCGCGAGATCAACAAGCGCCAGGTCTCCAACCTGCAGAGCTTTCGCATCGTCCTGGCGCCGAACAAGGAAGCCCTGCGCCATATCGACCAGATCATCCACAGTGCCGGCCAGTACGAGGAAGGCGAGACCCTGTCGGTGTTCGACCTGTCGCAATCGGCCGATCAGGACGCGAAGAACGAGGAAGCCAAGGATTACCTGTCGCGCCTGGTCGCGGCCAATGGCAACCAGCTGGGCCTGAAGGACCTGTTCGAACTGGCCTTCGAAATCACCAAGGTGCATGGCCAGCCGATCATCCACACCGACATCGATGGTGCAGCATCCAACGGCACCACCATGACCATCAAGGCGCTGACCAACATGTACCTGTTGCTGCACCTGATGGATCGCGAGCAGGCCGGGCGCGTGCGCCTGCCCTACTACCTCGACGAGGCGGCGGACATCGACGAACGCAACCAGCAGGCGCTGATCGAGACCAGCCTGCAGCTCGGCTTCGTGCCGATCCTGGCCTCGGTCAAGCCGCAGGTCTCGGCCCACGTGGC
>CAMPIF010000080.1 GCA_946886245.1 Ectopseudomonas composti
GTCCCTGCAGCAGTTTGGCTTCGAGCAGCACACCGCTGCCTTCGAGTGCCTGCGCCAGGCCTTTGGCGGTGCTCAACTGGGTGCTGTCGGGGAGGGCGCCAAGCAGTTTGTCGATGCTGCCGCGCAGCGCTTCATCGCCGCCGCTCAGCTTCTGCAGGCCCTTGAACAAGCCCTCCAACGACGCCTGGCGATTCTGCTGGGCGGCCAGTTGCTGGCCCAGCACCAATTGATCGAGGCGGCCGCTGAGCGGCAGGAAGGCGAGGCTCTGGCTACCCTGCACCTGGGCGCTGAGCAGGCTGCCGAGCGGCAGGTCCAGCGGGCTGTCGAGCGCCAGCTGGCTGCCGGCGAGCGGGGTGTTGAGCAGGTTCACCACCAGGCGATAGATCGTCTGCGCGCCCTGTGGCGGCAACGCGTCGCGGCTGACCACTTTGCCCTGGACCAAAGTGCCGGGCGGCAGTTGCTGCAGGTCGAGGCTGGTCAGCGGCTTGTCGCCGCCCGCTTGCAAGGCCAGCGCCAGGCGCGTATCCGACAGTGCAGTGACCACCAGCGCGCTGCCCTGGGCCAGTGGCCTGGGGCTTTCGGCTTGCAGAGTCGCCTGTTTGCCACCTGCGAGGGTCAGTTTGAGTAGCAACTGGAAGCTTTGCGCCTGCTCGCGAATCGCCACGACTTCGGCCTTGGCGCTTTCGCCGGCCGCCAGCATGCCTTCCAGCGGCTGTAACAGGCGCACGGCAAGGTCTGCTGCGGTCGCGGTGTTGCGGATCACCGGCACGGAAGGGGGAAGTGGGCGTGGGCTGCTGATTTCGCTCATCGGCTTTGGTGAAGCTCCGTCCTGTGCGGTGCCGTAGGGTGCGCCATGTGCAGCGGTTTCGACTGCTGGTGCGCATGGCACACCCTACGCGATTAACACCCTGTCGAAAATGCTGACTGCGGGGACAGTGATGCGCCATGTATAATGCCGGCCCGTTGCGCAGCGCACTTCCGGCACGCGTCAGTATAGCGGCCGGAGCACCGTCGACTTTAACCCTGCCAGGTATCGATGACCCGTCCTGTTCCCCTTCTCGAAGCCGTGGCGCTCAGCTGTGAGCGGGACTGGCGCATGCTCTTCGAGCAGCTGCATTTCGCCCTGCAGCCAGGCGACATGTTGCAGATCAGCGGCCCCAACGGCAGCGGCAAGACCAGCCTGCTACGGCTGATCGCGGGCCTGCGTCAGCCGACCTGCGGCGACATCTTCCTGCAGGGCCAGACCCTGGCCGAGCAACGCAGCGAGCTGGCGCGCAACCTGTTGTGGATCGGCCATGCCGCCGGCATCAAGGGTCTGCTGACTGCCGAAGAGAATCTGGCCTGGCTCTGCGCCCTGCATCGTCCGGCCAGTCGCGAGGCTATCTGGCAGGCGCTGGAGGCGGTCGGCCTGCGCGGTTTCGAGGATGTTCCCTGCCATACCCTGTCGGCCGGCCAGCAGCGCCGTGTCGCCCTGGCACGCCTGTATCTGGCCGACACGCCGCCGCTGTGGGTGCTCGATGAGCCGTTCACCGCGCTGGACAAGAGCGGTGTGGCGCAACTCGAAGCGCACCTGGCCGGTCATTGCGAGCGTGGCGGTGTGGTGGTGCTGACCACTCACCACAGCCTGCAGCACAAGCCGGCGACGTATCGTGATCTGGATCTGGGGCAGCACGCCGCATGAGCAACGTCTTCACTCAGCTGTTGTCGCGCGAAATGCGTTTGCTCGCTCGCCGTCCGTCCGACCTGGCCAACCCGCTGGTGTTCTTCGCCATCGTCATCGCCCTGTTCCCTCTGGCGGTAGGGCCGCAGACGCAATTGTTGCAAAGCCTTTCTCCGGGCCTGGTCTGGGTCGCAGCGCTTTTGGCCGTGCTGCTCTCGCTGGACGGGCTTTTCCGCAGTGATTTCGAGGATGGCTCGCTCGAACAGTGGGTCCTTTCGTCGCACCCCCTGCCTCTTCTGGTGTTGGCCAAGGTGCTGGCACACTGGCTTTTCAGTGGTTTGGCGCTGGTTTTGCTGGCGCCTGTGCTGGCGCTGATGCTCGGTCTGCCTGGGCGTTGCCTGCCGGTACTGCTGATTTCCCTGCTGCTCGGCACCCCGGTGCTGAGCCTGCTCGGCGCGGTGGGCGCGGCGCTCACCGTTGGTCTCAAGCGCGGCGGCCTGCTGCTGGCGCTGCTGATCCTGCCGCTGTACATCCCGGTGCTGATTCTTGGCAGCGGGGCGCTGCAGGCGGCCTTGCAAGGACTGCCGGCTAGCGGCCACCTGTTGTGGCTGGCCAGCCTCACTGCCCTGGCGGTGACCCTGACACCTTTTGCGATTGCCGCCGGTCTGACCATCAGTGTCGGCGAATAAGAACGAACCGTGATGTAGCCCGGATGCAATCCGGGAGCTCTCGATAGCCTCCCCGGATTGTGTCCGGGCTACGTGTAGATGATGAGTCGACTGAATGAACTGGACGTGGTTTCACAAGTGGGGTTCGCCCAAGTGGTTCTATGAGATGAGCGGCCGCTGGCTGCCCTGGCTCAGCATCGCTGCCGTGGTGCTGATCGCCGCAGGCCTGATCTGGGGCCTGGCGTTCGCACCGCCGGATTACCAGCAAGGCAACAGCTTCCGCATCATCTACATCCACGTTCCGGCGGCCTTCCTCGCCCAGTCGATCTACGTGACCCTGGCCATTGCCGGGCTGGTCGGGCTGGTATGGAAGATGAAGCTGGCCGACGTCGCCTTGCAGCAGGCCGCTCCCATCGGCGCCTGGATGACCGCCATCGCGTTGCTCACCGGCGCCATCTGGGGCAAGCCGACCTGGGGCACCTACTGGGTCTGGGACGCGCGCCTGACCTCGATGCTGATTCTGCTGTTCCTCTACTTCGGCGTCATCGCCCTGGGCAATGCCATCAGCAACCGTGACAGCGCCGCCAAGGCCTGCGCCGTGCTGGCTATCGTCGGTGTGGTCAATATCCCGATCATCAAGTACTCGGTGGAGTGGTGGAATTCGCTGCACCAGAGCGCCACCTTCAAGATCACCGAAAAACCGGCGATGCCGGTGGAAATGTGGCTGCCGCTGCTGCTGGCGGTGCTGGGTTTCTACTGCTTCTTCGGTGCCGTGCTGCTCTATCGCATGCGCCTGGAAGTGCTCAAGCGCGAAGCACGCAGCAGCTGGGTGAAAGCCGAAGTGCAGACCCTGGTGGAGGGCAAGGCATGAGTTTCGCGTCGTTCTCCGAGTTTCTCGCCATGGGTACTCATGGCCCCTACGTCTGGAGTGCCTACGGCATCAGCCTGGCGATCCTGGCGTTGAATGTGGTGCTGCCGATCCTGGCACGCCGCCGTTACCTGCAAGACGAGGCGCGCCGTTTGCGCCGGGAGAAGTCGAAGTGAATCCGGTTCGCAAGAAACGCCTGTACATCGTTCTGGCCATCCTCTGCGGCGTCAGCATCGCCGTCGCGCTGGCGCTGACCGCGCTGCAGGAGAACATCAACCTGTTCTACACCCCCAGTCAGATCGCCAATGGCGAGGCGCCGGTCGATACCCGCATTCGTGCCGGCGGCCTGGTGGAGGAGGGCTCCGTCAAGCGTTCCGCCGATACCCTGGAAGTCGACTTCGTCGTCACCGACGGCGCCCACGGCGTGACCATTCGCTACCACGGCATCCTCCCGGACCTGTTCCGTGAGGGGCAGGGCATCGTCGCGCTCGGCCGGGTCAATGAACAGGGCGTGCTGGTGGCCGACGAGGTGCTGGCCAAGCACGACGAGAACTACATGCCGCCTGAAGTCATGCAGGCGCTGGAAAAGAGCGGAATGATGCAGCAGCACAATGAGGCCAAAGCCGCTAAGCAGGGCTATCAGCAGGAGAGCGCACAATGATCCCCGAGCTCGGCCATCTGGCGATGATCCTGGCGCTGTGCCTGTGCCTGGTGCAGGCGACACTGCCGCTGATCGGTGCCTGGC
This sequence comes from Ectopseudomonas composti, assembly GCA_946886245.1. The sequence continues at coordinate 3,942 of CAMPIF010000080.1, forward strand.
GTGGTGACCACCAGTGGATGAGCCTGGCGCAGCCGGCCGCCTGGGGGCAGTTCGCCTTCCTGCTGTTTTCCTTCATCTGCCTGACCTATGCCTTCATGGTCGACGACTTCTCCGTCGCCTACGTGGCGAACAACTCCAACAGCGCGCTGCCCTGGTACTACAAGTTCAGCGCGGTATGGGGCGCGCACGAAGGCTCCTTGCTGCTGTGGGCGCTGATCCTGGCGGGCTGGACCTTCGCCGTGGCGATCTTCTCGCGCCACCTGCCGGAAGAGATGCTCGCTCGTGTGCTGGCGGTGATGGGCATGATCAGCGTCGGGTTTCTGCTGTTTCTGATCGTCACCTCAAACCCCTTCGAGCGCCTGCTGCCGAACGCGCCGGCCGAAGGCCGAGACCACACCCCCTTGCTGCAGGACTTCGGCCTTATCGTGCATCCGCCGATGCTGTACATGGGCTATGTCGGGTTCTCGGTGGCCTTCGCCTTCGCCATCGCCGCCTTGCTCGGCGGCAAGCTGGACGCCGCCTGGGCGCGCTGGTCGCGGCCCTGGACCATCGTCGCCTGGGCCTTCCTCGGCATCGGCATCGCCCTGGGCTCCTGGTGGGCCTACTACGAGCTCGGCTGGGGTGGCTGGTGGTTCTGGGACCCGGTAGAGAACGCGTCCTTCATGCCCTGGTTGGTAGGCACCGCCTTGATTCACTCGTTGGCAGTGACGGAAAAACGCGGGGTGTTCAAGAGCTGGACCGTGCTGCTGGCCATCGCCGCCTTCTCCCTGAGTCTGCTGGGTACCTTCCTGGTGCGTTCCGGCGTACTGACCTCGGTACACGCCTTCGCCACCGATCCGGAGCGCGGCGTGTTCATCCTCGCCTTCCTGCTGGTGGTGGTAGGCGGTTCACTGGCGCTGTTCGCCGTGCGCGCGCCGGTGGTCAAGAGCCAGGTCGGCTTTGGTCTGTGGTCGCGTGAGACGCTGCTGCTGGTCAACAACATCGTGCTGGTGGTGTCGGCCGCGATGATCCTGCTCGGCACGCTCTACCCGCTGGTGCTCGACGCGCTGACCGGCGCCAAGCTGTCGGTCGGCCCGCCTTACTTCAACGCGCTGTTCCTGCCGCTGATGGCGCTGCTGATGGCGGTGATCAGTGTCGGCGTGCTGGTGCGCTGGAAGGACACCCCGCTGAAATGGCTGGGTAGCATGCTGACGCCGGTGCTGGTGGCCAGCGTGGTGCTGGCTGTGGTTGCCACCTTCCTGCATGGCGATTTCAACTGGGCCGTGCTGGCCGTCTGCCTGCTGGCCTTCTGGGTGATCCTCGCAGGCGTGCGCGACATTCTCGACAAGACGCGCCACAAGGGCCTGATCAAGGGCCTGCCAAGCCTGGGCCGCAGCTACTGGGGCATGCAGATGGCGCACTTCGGTTTCGCCGTGTGCGCCCTGGGTGTGGTGCTCACCAGTCTCGGCAGCTACGAGCGCGATCTGCGCATGGCGCCGGGTGAGTCGGTGGAGCTGGGCGGCTACCGCTTCCAGTTCGACGGCGCCGTGCATCATGAAGGCCCCAACTTCATCTCCGACAAGGGCACGGTGCGCGTATTCGACGGCGAGCGGCTGATCAGTGTGTTGTACCCGGAAAAGCGCCTGTACACCGTGCAGCAAGCGACCATGACCGAGGCGGGCATCGATGCCGGCTTCACCCGCGATCTGTTCGTCGCCCTCGGCGAGCCGCTGGAGCAGGGCGCCTGGGCGGTGCGTGTGCACATCAAGCCGTTCGTCCGCTGGATCTGGCTGGGCGCGTTGCTGATGGGCTTCGGCGGCTTGCTCGCTGCGGCCGACAAGCGCTACCGCATCAAGGTCAGAACCCGCGTGCGTGAAGCCCTGGGCATGCAGGAGGCCAGCGCATGAGACGCCTGCTCCTGCTGTTGCCGCTGCTGGCCTTTCTGGCGATTGCCGTCTTCCTCTATCGCGGCCTGTTCCTCGATCCGTCCGAACTGCCCTCGGCGCTGATCGGCAAGCCGTTCCCGGCCTTCAGTCTGCCGTCGCTGGATGATCCCGAGCGCACCCTCAGCGAGGCCGACATCAAGGGTCGACCTGCGCTGGTCAACGTCTGGGCCACCTGGTGCCCGGCCTGCCGCCACGAGCATCCGGTGCTGAACAAGCTGGCCGAGGCCGGTGTGGTGATCCATGGGGTCAACTACAAGGACAAGCGCGAGCCGGCGCAGAAATGGCTGCGCGACCTGCACAACCCCTATCGGCTCAACATCGAGGACGCCAAGGGCAGCCTGGGCCTGGACCTGGGTGTGTACGGCGCGCCGGAGACCTTCTTCGTCGATGCCAAGGGCATCATCCGTCACAAGTTCGTCGGCACCATCGACGAGCGCGTCTGGCGCGAGAAGCTGGCGCCGATTTACCAGCAACTGGTCGACGAGGCCCAGCCATGAAGCGTCTGCTGATTTCTGCCGGTCTGGCGCTGGGCCTGCTGGCCAGCGCGCATGCCGCCATCGATACCTTCGAGTTCGCCAACGAGGCCGAGCGTCAGCGCTATCGCAATCTGATCGAAGAGCTGCGTTGCCCGAAGTGCCAGAACCAGAACATCGCCGACTCCGATGCGCCGATTGCCATGGATCTGCGCGGCGAGATCTACCGCATGCTCGAAGAGGGCAAGAGCAACGAGGAAATCATCGATTTCCTGGTCTCGCGTTACGGCGATTTCGTGCTCTACAAACCGCCGCTGACCAGCCGCACGCTGCTGCTCTGGTACGGCCCGGCCGGCCTGCTGGTCATAGGTTTCGCCGTGCTCGGGGTGATCGTCCTGCGCCGCCGTGGTCAGAACAAGGACCGCTCGGCTGCCGGCCTCTCCGTCGATGAGCAGGCGCGCCTCGCCGCACTGCTCGAACAAGCCTCTCAGGACAAGAAAGACCGATGATCGATTTCTGGTTGCCCGCCGGGCTGCTGTTGCTGACTGCCCTGGCGTTTCTGCTGATTCCGGTACTGCGCATTCGCAAGCTGCAGGCCGAAGAAGACCGCACCGCACTCAACGTCACCCTCTATCAGGAGCGCCTGCAGGAGCTGGAAAACCAACTCCAGGCTGGCGTGCTCGATCAAGCGCAGATGGAGGCCGGTCGCGCCGAGGCAGCGCGCGAGCTGCTGGATGACACCGAAGGCGTGCAGCGCCGCAGCAGCGTGCTTGGCGGCAAGATTCCGCTGATCTCGGCGCTGCTGGTTCCGGTGCTGGGTGTGGCCCTTTATCTGCACTGGGGCGCTGTCGATGAGGTCGTACAGACTCGCCAAATGGCCGCTGCGCAGCCGCAAAGCATCGAGGAGATGACCGCGCGCCTGGAGCAGACCGTGCAGCAACAGCCGGAGTCTGCCGAGGCCTGGTACTTCCTCGGTCGTACCTATATGGCGCAGGAGCGTGCCGGCGATGCCGCCAAGGCGTTCGAGCGTGCCGTGGCGATCGCCGGGCGTGCCCCGGAACTACTCGGCCAATGGGCGCAGGCGCTGTACTTCGCCGAAGGCAAGCAGTGGAGCGAGCAGATGCAGGCGCTCACCGACGAAGCGTTGAAGGCCGATCCGCAAGAGGTCACCAGCCTCGGCCTGCTCGGCATCGCCGCCTATGAAAGCCAGCGCTATGCCGATGCCGTGGGTTACTGGGAACGCCTGGTCGCCGTGCTGCCGGAGCAGGACCCGTCGCGTGCGGCCATCGCCGGCGGTATCGAACGCGCCCGTGAGCAGATGGGCGAGGGCGAGCAGCCCAGCGCGGCTGCCGAGCCGAGCGCCAAGGTGCATGCGCTGGAGGTCAGCGTATCGCTGTCACCTGAAGTGCAGCAGAATGTTCAGCCGGACGATGCCGTATTCGTCTTCGCCCGCGCCCTCAGTGGCCCGCCGATGCCGTTGGCGGTCAAGCGCCTGAAGGTCTCCGACCTGCCGGTGCAGATCAGCCTTTCCGATGTGGATGCGATGATGCCCGAACTGAAGATTTCCCGATTCGACCAGGTGCAACTGGTGGCGCGTGTATCCCGCGCAGGTAACGCCACCCAGGGCGAATGGACTGGCCAGACCGGCCCGGTGGCCAACACCGCCCGTGACGTTCAGGCGCTGCTGATCGACAGCCGCGACGGGCAGGCCCAGTGAAGCGCCTGGTGCTGGCCTGCGCACTCGGGCTTGGCCTGAGTGGCTGCGTATTGCAGCAACCGAGGGTACCGGTCGGCGAACTGCCGCCGGTGCAGCAGCCCTCGCACCCGCGCTACGCGCCACCGCCTGGGGTGAAGAGCCACTGGAACCCGGCTCTGGGCGTCTATGTGGTCGAAGGCGCACGTGATCTGTACTACCGCGAGCGCATCTTCTACCGCTGGGACGGTGGCTGGAGCTGGTCGTCGCAAGCCGGCGGGCCGTGGAAGGCTACCGACAGCTCGGGCATCCCGCCGGGGTTGTTTCGCCAGTACCAGAACCGCTGATCGCGTAGGGCGGGTGAAACCCGTCAATCGGCCTGGCGGGTTGCACCCGCCCTGCAACCGCATATGCAAACGGCGCCCGAAGGCGCCGTTCTTGTTGCTGCGAGCCAGGCTCAGTGCGCCCAGATCATGCCCACCAGCAGGTAGCAGATCAGCGTCACCAGCACCACACCGAACAGGTTGAGGACGAAGCCCGCCTTGATCATCGACTGTATCTTCATGTGCCCGGTGCCGAACACGATGGCATTGGGTGGCGTCGCCACCGGCATCATGAAGGCGCAGCTGGCAGCGATGGCAGCTGGAATCGCCAGCAGCTCGGCCGGCATGCCCTGCGCCACTGCCAGTGCCCCCAGCAGCGGCAGGAAGGCGGCAGCGGTGGCCGTGTTGGAGGTGACTTCGGTGAGGAAGATGATCACCAGTACCACCACGCCGATCATCGCGATCACCGGCAGCGCACTCAGGGCGCCAAGGCTCTGTGCGATCCATTCGGCCAGGCCGGTGCTGCGAATCACGCCGGCCAGCGACAGGCCGCCGCCGAACAGCAGCAGCACCCCCCAGGGCAGTTTGCTGGCGCTTTCCCAGTTCATCAGAAACACGCGCTGTTTGACGTCCACCGGAATCATGAACAGTGCCATCGCCGCTGCGATGGCGATGCTGGTGTCATTGACGCCGGGCACCCAGCCGGAGATCAACGGCTGGAATACCCAGGCCAGTGCGGTGACCACGAATACCAGCGCCACCAGCTTCTCGCCACGGCTCAACGGGCCGAGCTCGGCCAGCTCGTTGCGGATCAGCTGCGTGCTGTCATGCCCGGCCAGGTTGAAACCGCCACGGGTCAGCCACCACCAGATGAACGCCAGCATGATCACCGCCACCGGCACGCCCAGCAGCATCCACTGGCCGAAGCCGATCTGCACGTCGTAGTTGTCGGCGAGGAAGGCGGCCAGCAAAGCATTCGGCGGTGTGCCGATCAGCGTGGCGATACCGCCGACGCTGGCGGCATAGGCAATCGCCAGCAGCAGTGCGGTGGCGAAGCGTTCACGGTCGGCTTCGCCAGTGCTCTGCTCGCTGGTGAGCATGCCGATCACCGAAAGGCCGATGGGCAGCATCATGATGGTGGTGGCGGTGTTGCTCACCCACATGCTGAGAAATGCCGTGGCCATCATGAACCCGGCGATCTGCCGGCTCGGCTTGCTGCCCATGGCCAGCAGCGTCATCAGCGCGATGCGCTTGTGCAGGTTCCAGCGCTCCATGGCCAGGCCCAGCACGAAACCACCGAGGAACAGGTAGATGGTCGGGTTGGCGTAGGGCGCGGTCGCGGCGTTGAGACTGTCGATGCCCAACGCCGGGATCAGCAGGATCGGCAGCAGCGAAGTGGCCGGGATCGGAATGGCTTCGGTCGACCACCAGGTGGCCATCAGCAGGGTCAGGCCGATGGTAGCCCAGGCGGTGCTGGAGAGACCGGCTGGCGGCTCGGTGACCAGGCAGACGAGCAGTAGCAAGGGGCCCAGAATCAGGCCAATCCAGGCAGCCTTGGCAGGTGCCGTGGATTCATTGGTGGTAACGGCCATGGCGCGCTTCCTTCAGCTAAAAAGTCGGGCTTTATAGCCCACAGGGCGACTTTATGACCACGCGGTGGCCGATCGGTTTTGCTTCAGTCTGTTTCAGGCGGGCTTTGCGCCGATGATGACGGCCCGGCCTGTCTGCTGAACAGCGGCCCACCGCAGCGACTACAGAACGCCGCGCTGTGCTCGTGGCGGTTCTTCCGACAGTGCGGGCAGTCATGCTCCATCAGCCCGTCCTGGCGCATGGCGTTGGCCAGCTCGGCGGTGAAGATGCCGGTGGGCACGGCGATGATCGAGTAGCCGGTGATCATCACCATCGTGGCCAGCATCTGGCCGATGGGCGTCTTCGGCGTGATATCGCCGAAGCCCACGGTGGTCAGCGTCACCACCGCCCAGTAGATGCCGGTGGGAATGCTGGTGAAACCGTTGGCCGGGCCTTCGATGACGTACATCAGGGCACCGAACACCGTGACCAGAGTCGAGACGCTCACCAGAAACACCACGATCTTCTGCTTGCTGCCGCGCAGTGCGACCAGCAGGAAGTTGGCCTGCGTCAGGTACTGGCGCAGCTTGAGCACGCGAAAGATGCGGATCATGCGGATGACGCGAACGATCATCAGGTACTGCGCATCGGCGAACACCAACGCCAGAACGGCCGGCAGCACTGCCAGCAGATCCACCAGGCCGAAGAAACTGAAGGCATAGCGCAGCGGTTTGGGCGAGCTATACAGGCGCAGGCCGTACTCGATGGCAAACAGCGCGGTGAAGAACCACTCCAGCGCGCCGAACACATCGGCGTACTGGTTGTGGAAGCGCTCGATGCTGTCGAGCATCACCACCACCAGGCTGGCGAGAATCGCCACCAGCAGCCAGTTATCGAAACGCTGCGCTGCCGGCGTGCTGGTTTCGAAAATGATGATGTAAAGGCGCTGGCGCCAGCTCTGCCGGTTTTCCATGGCAAGGTCCAAATCAAGTGAAAGGGCACAGCCTAGGCAGGAAGGCGGAGTGAGGGCAAGGGACGAGAAGGCTGGTGGCTATATGCCATTTGTCGGCTGGAAGGGTTGCGAGCCAGTGATTGTGACGCCGTTCATCAAAACCCTATTTGATGTCAAGGTGCCATGTGTTTTAATCGCCGCCGATTTTCAGGCGCCGTTTTTCTGCTGTTCAAAGGACTGAAGGCATGTCTTTCCGTATCAGCCCTTTATGGCCTGCCATCCCTGGCGGCCACCCTACGGGCCGTCGCTGCGCGACGTTAAAAGTGGCTCCCGGCCTTTTTGGGGCCCTATGGCTGTTCTTCTCTCTTCCCGCTATCGCGCTGGCGCAGACGCCGGGCGACCGTGAGCTGATCCGCGAGCGCCAGGAGCGCCTGCTGCAGGAGCAGCAGCGGCGTCTCGAGGAGCTGCAGCAACTGCCCGGTGAAGCCCCCAAACTGCAAGTCGCCCCCGTCGAAGACGAGCGCTGCTTCGCGATCGAGCAGATTCGCCTGGAAGGCGCCACTCTTCTCGCTGAGGACGACCAGCAGGCTGTTCTGCAGCGCTTCGCTGGCGAGTGTCTGGGCGTTGGCCAGCTCAACGAGCTGCTCAAGGCCATCACCCAGTTCTACATCGACCGGGGCTACGTGACCTCGCGCGCCTACCCAGCTCGATGGTGCGGTGATTGGCAGCACTGCCGAGGCGGATAAAAACCGCCTGAGCACCGGCACGCTGGGCTGGAGTGATATTCGCAACGAGGCCGAGTTCAGCAGCCAGCAGCAAAGTGTGAGCGTCAGCTCCAGCGGCAGCGTGGGTGACCAGTTCCTGGGCAACATGGCGGGTGGCGTACTCAGTGGCATGAGTCGTGGTGACAAGGACAGCAGCGCCACGCGGGCGGCGGTGTCCGAAGGCACCCTCGAAATCCGCGACACGCAGACCGAGAAGATCATCAACCCGATGTTTTTTGGGT
>CAMPIF010000081.1 GCA_946886245.1 Ectopseudomonas composti
CTTTCGAAAACGGATTTTGAATCCGCCGCGTCTACCGATTCCGCCACCGGGGCACGATGGCGGCGCAGTATAGGGATGCACCTTGCTTCGGTCAATCGGCGTTGCTGCTGCCATTGACCGATCTACTAACGGCCAATGGCGCGGCTGGTGGCGTCCGGCTTTTATTGCGTGGTTACGGCTAGAATCGCTGGCTGTCATCAAGCGTGTCGAGTGCGACGCATATAAACAGTCTGGGGCATTGCGAAGGGGGAGGGGGGAGTGGTCAAGATCTTGTGCAGAGCGCTTGTCGGCTGCCTGCTGCTGGCGCCTGTTGTTCAGGCCCAGACCCTGACCTATGCGGTGACCGACGAGAGCTGGGCGCCTTACTGGATAGTCGAGGAACAGCGCGTCAGCGGCATCTTCCATGAGCTCATGCTCGTGCTGGATGAGCGATTGCCTGAGCACCTGCAGGCCAGTCATCCGCTGCCGCCTCTGCGTACGCAGAAGCTTTTCCGTGAGGGGCAAGTGCAGATCGAATGTTGCGTGAGCAAAAGCTGGCGTAGCGATGGTGATCGGGGGCCGGTGTCGCTATGGACGGTGCCGGTGCTGGAAACCGAAGAAATGCTGATCTTCGCGCCAGGCAGACGTTTCCCCTACCAGCATCTGCAGGACTTGCGGGGGCGCTCGATCGCAACGGTGCGCGGTTATGGCTATGCCGGCAGTGAGTATTTTCAGCGCAACGATGGCGCCGATGTTCGAGCGCTGATCTATCTGGTGGCGCAGGGGCGTAGCGAGGCCGGTATTCTGGATCGCCTGGAGTGGCGTTATCTGCAGCATGAAGACGCGCAGTTGCAGGCACCCCGTTGGCAGGTAGAGGAAGGCCCGACGATCAATCGCTCTCAGCTGCGCTTGCGCCTGCATCGACAGTTGGCCGGACGGCTCGAGGTATTCAATGCCGCCATTCGTTCTCTGCAGGCCGATGGCACCTTGGCGCGCATCGTCGCCAGGTATGCGCCTAAGGCTCACGTGGTCGGGCAAGTGGAAATCCGGTAAGCTTTGCCACCCTGCAGAAATACCCCCTCCGAATCATGCGTGTTGCCGATTTCCACTTCGATCTTCCCGAGTCGCTGATCGCCCGTCATCCGCTGGCCGAGCGTCGCGCCAGTCGCCTGTTGCAGCTCGATGGCCCGAGCGGGGAGCTGCGCCACGGCCAGTTCACCGATGTGCTGGAGCAGCTGCGGCCTGGTGATCTCATGGTGTTCAACAACACCCGAGTGATTCCGGCGCGTCTGTTCGGTCAGAAGGCTTCCGGCGGCAAGCTGGAGGTGCTGGTGGAGCGAGTGCTCGATCAGTATCGCGTATTGGCCCACGTGCGCTCGAGCAAGTCGCCCAAGCCTGGTTCGCAGATTCTCATCGAGGGTGGCGGCGAAGCCGAGATGGTCGCGCGTCACGATGCACTGTTCGAGTTGCGTTTTGCCGAGCCGGTGCTGCCACTGCTGGAGCGCGTCGGGCACATGCCGCTGCCTCCTTATATAGATCGACCGGATGACGAGGCGGACCGTGAGCGTTACCAGACCGTCTATGCGCAGAAGGCGGGTGCCGTAGCGGCGCCGACTGCCGGTCTGCACTTCGATGACGAGCTGCTGGCGGCGATCCGCGCCAAGGGCGTGGAGACTGCGTTCGTGACGCTTCACGTCGGTGCGGGCACCTTCCAGCCGGTGCGGGTCGAGCGTATCGAAGATCACCACATGCACAGCGAGTGGCTGGAAGTCGGCCAGGATGTGGTCGATGCCGTGGCGGCTTGTCGCGCGCGGGGTGGGCGGGTGGTCGCCGTCGGTACCACCAGCGTGCGTTCGCTGGAAACCGCCGCGCGCGACGGTGAGTTGAAGCCCTTCAGCGGTGACACCGACATCTTTATCTACCCGGGACGCCCGTTTCATGTGGTCGATGCCCTGGTGACCAATTTCCACCTGCCCGAGTCGACCCTGCTGATGCTGGTGTCGGCCTTCGCCGGTTATCCCGAAACCATGGCCGCCTACCGCGAAGCCGTGGCGCAGGGTTATCGCTTCTTCAGTTACGGTGATGCGATGTTCATCACCCGCAATCCCGCCGCTCGCGGGCCCGAGGTTTGAGTATGTCGCGCACCTGTCGCATGTCCTTCGAGTTGCTGGCCACCGACGGCAAGGCCCGTCGTGGTCGCCTGACCTTCCCGCGTGGCGTGGTGGAAACCCCGGCTTTCATGCCGGTGGGCACCTATGGCACGGTCAAGGGCATGCTGCCGCGCGATGTCGAGGACATCGGCGCGCAGATCATCCTCGGCAATACCTTCCACCTGTGGCTGCGCCCAGGCATGGAGGTGATCAAGAAACACGGCGACCTGCATGACTTCATGCAGTGGCAGGGGCCGATCCTCACCGACTCCGGCGGCTTCCAGGTGTTCAGCCTGGGCGCGATGCGCAAGATCAAGGAAGAGGGCGTGTATTTCGCCTCGCCGGTCGACGGCGCCAAGGTCTTCATGGGGCCGGAAGAGTCGATGCAGGTGCAGCGTGACCTGGGCTCGGACATCGTGATGATCTTCGACGAATGTACGCCGTACCCGGCCGAGTTCGACGTGGCCAAGCGTTCGATGGAGCTGTCGCTGCGCTGGGCCAAGCGCTCGAAGACCGCGCACGGTGAGAGCAGTGCGGCGCTGTTCGGTATCGTCCAGGGCGGCATGCATGAAGAGCTGCGCATGCGCTCGCTCGAAGGGCTCTGCGAAATCGGCTTCGACGGCCTGGCCATTGGCGGGCTGTCGGTGGGTGAGCCGAAGGAAGAGATGATCCGGGTGCTGGATTTCCTGCCGCCGCACATGCCGGCCGACAAGCCGCGCTACCTGATGGGTGTAGGCAAGCCGGAAGACCTGGTCGAGGGTGTGCGCCGTGGCGTGGACATGTTCGACTGCGTGATGCCCACGCGCAATGCGCGCAACGGCCACCTGTTCGTCGATACCGGCGTGGTGAAGATTCGCAACGCGGTGCACAAACTCGATGATTCGCCGCTGGATCCGACCTGCGACTGTTACACCTGCAAACATTTCTCGCGCGCTTATCTGCACCATCTGGACAAGTGCGGCGAAATGCTCGGTAGCATGCTCAATACCATCCATAACTTGCGGCATTATCAGCGGGTTATGGCTGGTTTGCGCGAGGCTATCGGACAGGGTACATTGGCCGCCTTCGTCGAAACCTTCTATGCCAAGCGCGGCCTGCCTGTGCCGCCGCTTGACTGATTCCCGAACGATTCAAGATCTTTGCCCTTAGGAGTGTTACATGAGCTTTTTGATCCCTGCCGCTTACGCTGACACTGCGGCTGCTGGCCCTGCCGGCAGCGGTTTCGAGTGGGTTTTCCTGGTCGGCTTCCTGGTCATCTTCTATCTGATGATCTGGCGTCCGCAGGCCAAGCGCGCCAAGGAGCACAAGAACCTGCTCGGCAACCTGCAGAAGGGTGACGAAGTAGTCACCAGCGGTGGCATCGCTGGCAAGGTATCCAAGGTTGCCGATGATTTCGTGGTGATCGAGGTGTCTGACACCGTCGAGCTGAAATTCCAGAAGCAGGCCATCGCTGCCACTCTGCCCAAGGGCACGCTGAAAGCCATCTGATTCGGTTCTCGGTTTTTCCATTCCACGGGGCGCTCATAGCGCCCCGCGTTTTAAACGGGCGGCCCGTTCATGCTCAATAAATACCCTCTGTGGAAGTACCTGCTGATCTTGTCCGTTCTGGCAATCGGCCTGGTGTACTCCATTCCCAACCTTTATCCAGACGATCCTGCCGTGCAGATCAGCGGCGCCAGCTCGGCGCTGAGCATCGAGCAGACGGATATAGACCGTGCCAGCAAAGCGCTGCAGGACGCCGGCATTTCCGTCAAGGCGGCCAGCATCGACGAGCGTGGCCGTGGCGGTCTGATTCGCCTGACCAAGCAGGATGACCAGTTGCCGGCCAAGGACATCGTCCGTCGCGCGCTGGGCGATGATTACGTCGTGGCGCTGAACCTGGCGCAAACCACCCCCGACTGGCTGCGTAACCTGGGTGCGAGCCCTATGAAGCTCGGCCTGGACCTTTCCGGTGGTGTGCACTTCCTGCTGGAAGTCGACATGGACAAGGCGCTGGATGTGCGTCGCAAGGTCTATGAAGGTGAGATCAAGAGCCTGCTGCGCAAGGAGCGCGTTCGCTACCGCAGCATGCCGGAAAGCAACCAGCGCATTCAGCTCGGCTTTGCCGACAGCGAAACGCTGGACAAGGCCGAGCGCCTGATCCGCAAGGATTACACTGATTTCGAACTGACCACCGTCGAGCGCAATGGTCAGCAGGTCCTGCAGTTGGGCCTGACCCAGGCGAAGATCGCCGAAATTCGCGAGTACTCCATTCGCCAGAACCTCACCACTGTGCGTAACCGCGTCAACGAGCTGGGTGTGGCCGAGCCGCTGGTGCAGCGCCAGGGCGCCAACCGCATCGTGGTCGAGCTGCCGGGCGTGCAGGACACTGCCGAGGCCAAGCGTATTCTCGGCAAGACCGCCAACCTGGAGTTCCGTTTGCAGGCCGACCTGGATGCCCCGCGCGGCGCGACCGAGTCCTTCGGTTTTCGCGAGGAAGGTCGTCCGCCGGTCCAGCTCGAGCGTGAGTTGATCATCACCGGTGACCAGGTGACCGACGCCCAGGCCAGTTTCGACGAGAATGGTCGTCCGCAGGTGAACATTCGCCTCGACGGTCACGGCGGCGATCTGATGAATCGCGCCACGCGCAACAATGTCGGTCGCAGCATGGCGGTGATCTTCATCGAGCAGAAGCCGGTCACCCGCTACGTGCGTCAGAACATCGATGGCGTCGAGCAGGAAGTTGCCGTTTCTTCTTTCGTCGAAGAGAAGAAGATCATCAGCCTGGCGACCATTCAGTCTGCGCTGGGTAGCCAGTTCCGCATCACCGGTCTGAACGGCCAGGGCGAGTCGTCCGAGCTGGCGCTGCTGCTGCGCGCTGGTGGCCTGGCGGCGCCGATGTACTTCGCTGAAGAGCGCACCATCGGCCCGAGCCTGGGTGCCGAGAACATTGCCAAGGGTATCGCCTCCACCGAGTGGGCGATGATCTTCGTGGCCCTCTTCATCATCGCCATCTATCGCTTCTTCGGTGTGCTGGCGACCGTTGCCCTGGCATTCAACCTGGTGCTGCTGGTCGGTCTGATGTCGGCGATCGGTGCGACCCTGACCCTGCCGGGTATCGCCGGTATCGTGCTGACCCTGGGTATGGCGGTTGACGCCAACGTGCTGATTTTCTCGCGGATACGCGAGGAGCTGGCCAATGGACTGCCGGTGCAGCGTGCCCTGCACGAGGGCTTCGATCGTGCCTATTCGGCGATTCTGGACAGTAACCTGACCACCTTGCTGGTAGGCGGCATCCTGTTCGCCATGGGGACCGGTCCGGTCAAGGGCTTTGCAGTGACGCTGTCGCTGGGCATCATGACGTCGATGTTCACCGCCATCATGTTCACCCGTGGCCTGGTCAACCTGATCTTCGGTGGCCGTAACTTCAAGAAGCTGTGGATCTGAGGTGCAGCCATGATCAAGTCAACCATTCGTTTCATGGCGATCCGCAATATCGCCTTCTCCATTACGGTCGTGCTGACGCTGATCGGTCTCGGCGCGCTGTTTTCCAAGGGGCTGAATTTCGGCCTGGATTTCACCGGTGGCACCCTGATCGAGTTGCAGTATGAGCAGCCGGCCAACCTTGATCTGATCAAGACCGAACTGGGTCAGGCGGGTTATGCTGACGCTGTGGTGCAGAGCTTTGGCGCCAGTACCGATGTGCTGGTACGTCTGGCTGGCGATTCCCCTGACCTGGGCAATGAGGTCGCGGCCGCGCTGCGCAAGGTCGACGAGGCCTCGCGTTTCGAGGTCAAGCGCGTCGAGTTCGTCGGCCCGCAGGTGGGTGAGGAGCTGCGTGACCAGGGTGGTATCGCCATGCTTCTGGCGCTGGGCGGGATCATGCTCTACCTGGCTTTCCGCTTTCAGTGGAAGTTCGGTGTCGGTGCGATCGCATCCCTGGTGCACGACGTGGTGATCACCCTGGGTGTGCTGGCGTTCTTCCAGATTCCCTTCGACCTGACGGTGTTGGCGGCGATCTTGGCAATGATCGGTTACTCGCTCAACGACACCATCATCATCTACGACCGGATTCGCGAGAACTTCCGCGTGCTGCGCAAGACCTCGCTGATCGAGAACATCGACGTGTCGATCACCCAGACTCTGCTGCGTACCATCGCCACCTCGCTGTCCACTGCGCTGGCGCTGCTGGCGTTGCTGTTCTTCGGTGGTGACGTGCTGGCAGCCTTCGCCCTGACCTTGCTGGTCGGCGTGGTGGTGGGGACCTACTCCTCGGTCTATATCGGTGCCACGGTGCTGGTGTGGCTGAAGCTCGGCGTGGAGGACCTGATTCCTCCTGTGGCCGAGGCCGAGGCAGACGACGGTCGTCCATGATGTTGTGACGGGCTTCATGAAAGTCAGCGAAAGCCGCGGCCAGTCGAACTTGTCGCGGCTTTTTGCTGTCCTAGGCAAGGAGAAAGGGCGCGAGTCGCCGAGCCTAGGAGACACAAGAAATGAATAAATCACTGTTGGTAGGTGCCGTACTGGGTGCTGTGGGTGTGACCGCTGGTGGTGCTGTCGCCACCTACAGTCTGGTTGATCGCGGCCCGGATTATGCCGAGGTGCTGGCCGTAACCCCGGTCAATGAAACCGTGAAAACGCCGCGCGAAGTGTGCAAGGACGTGACGGTCACGCGTCAGCGCCCGGTGCAGGATCAGCACCAGATTGCCGGCACCGCTATCGGTGCCATCGCTGGCGGCCTGCTGGGTAATCAGGTTGGTGGCGGAACCGGCAAGAAGATCGCCACCGTTGCTGGTGCGGTCGGCGGCGGTTACGCCGGCAACAAGATTCAGGAAGGCATGCAGCAGCGTGACACCTATACGACCACCGAAACCCGCTGCAATACCGTGACTGACACCAGTGAGAAGCTGGTGGGCTATGACGTGAAGTATCAGTTGGACGAGAAGGTCGGTACCGTGCGCATGGATCGTGATCCGGGCAGCCGCATTCCGGTCAATGATCAGGGTGAGCTGGTGCTGGTGCAGCAGGCTCAGTAAGAATCTAAAGCAAAAAAAACGCCCCTCGGGGCGTTTTTTTGTGGCCTGCCATCCTTGGCGGCCACCCTGCGGGCCGTCGCTGCGCGACGTCAAAAATCGCTCCGGGCGATTTTTTATTGCTCGATGGAAGCTCAGCGCTTCATCGACGGTGCCAGGTGCGGCTGGATCGCGGTCAGTACGGCCTTGAAGCATTTGGTGTTGCCGGCAACGATCTGGCCTTTCTCGAGGAATTCGTGGCTGCCGCTGAAATCGCTGACCAGGCCGCCTGCTTCCTGAATCAGCAGGGCGCCAGCTGCCATGTCCCACTCGGACAGGCCGAACTCCCAGAAGGCGTCGTAGCGGCCGGCTGCGACGTAAGCCAGGTCCAGGCTGGCGGCACCGGCACGGCGTACGCCGGCGGTCTGGCCGACCAGGCTACGGAACATGCCCAGGTAGTTCTCGAGGTTGTCCAGCTGCTCGTTGCGGAACGGGAAGCCAGTGCCCAGCAGCGCACCGTCCAGGCTCTTGCGGTTGCTCACGCGCAGGCGGCGACCGTTGAGGGCGGCGCCACGGCCACGGCTGGCGGTGAACTCTTCCTGGCGAACCGGATCGAGGACGATGGCGTGCTCGAGGCGACCGCGGTACTTGCAGGCGATGCTGATGGCGAAGTGCGGAACGCCACGGATGAAGTTGGTGGTGCCGTCCAGCGGGTCGATGATCCACTGATAGTCGGCGCCGTCGCCACTGCCTTCCAGGACGCCACCTTCTTCGCCCAGGAAACTGTGGGTCGGGTAGGCCTTGCGGATGGCCTGGACGATCATCAGCTCGGCGGCCTTGTCGACCTCGGTGACGTAATCGTTGGCATCCTTCTCGTCTACCGAGATGACATCCAGGCGCTCGATGGAGCGAAAGATCATTTCACCGGCGCTGCGAGCGGCGCGCAGGGCGATATTCAGCATGGGCTGCATGGGAGGTTCACCTGGGGCGTTAAAGAAAGCCGGCCATGTTAGCAGAAAACCGTTGCCGATGAAGCGCCGTCTGTACGCTGCATGGCATTAATCGGAGGGCTTGGGTAAGATCGTTGCCCCCTGAAGATTTCTGAGAGTGTCTGCGTTGCTGGACAATATTCGCGTGGTTTTGGTGGGCACCAGTCATCCGGGCAACATCGGCGGCGCGGCGCGGGCGATGAAGAACATGGGTCTGTCGCGCCTGGTGCTGGTCGAGCCGGAGGATTTCCCCAGTGGCGACGCTGTGGCGCGCGCGTCCGGTGCGACCGATGTGCTGGATGCCGCGCAGGTCGTCGGTAGTCTTGAAGAGGCGCTGGTCGGTTGCAGTCTGGTGATTGGTACCAGTGCTCGCGATCGGCGCATTCCCTGGCCGCTGCTGGATCCGCGCGAGTGCGGGGTGACCAGTTGCGAGCAGGCCGCTGCGGGTGGCGAAGTGGCGTTGGTGTTCGGTCGTGAATACGCCGGCTTGACCAACGAGGAGCTGCAGCGATGTCAATATCACGTGCATATCCCGTCCAATCCCGAGTTCAGTTCGCTGAATCTGGCGGCGGCGGTGCAGGTGCTGGCCTACGAGGTTCGTATGGCGTGGCTCACGGCGCAGAATCTGCCGACCAAGGTAGAGAAGCTGGAAGCCACTGCGATGCTCAACACCCAGGCAGCGACGGCAGATGAGCTGGAGTCCTTCTACGGTCATCTGCGGCGCGTACTGGTGATGATCGGCTTTCTCGATCCGCAGAAGCCGCGGCACCTGATGACTCGCCTGCGTCGCCTTTATGGGCGCAGTGCGGTGAGCAAGCTGGAGATGAATATCCTGCGCGGCATCCTTACCGAGACAGAGAAGGCCGTGCGTGGAGAGCCTCACAAGCAGGGGAAGTCTGATGTTTGAGCGCATTCGAGAAGATATCCAAAGTGTTTTCCATCGTGATCCGGCAGCGCGCAATGCCTTCGAGGTGGTGACCTGCTATCCGGGTCTGCATGCGGTCTGGTTGCATCGTGTGGCGCATGCTCTGTGGCGTTCGGGTTGGAAGTGGCTGGCGCGCGTGGTGTCCAACTTCGGGCGCTGGATGACCGGTATCGAAATCCATCCGGGTGCCAAGATCGGGCGGCGCTTCTTCATCGATCACGGCATGGGTATCGTGATTGGCGAGACCGCCGAGATCGGTAATGACGTCACGCTCTATCAGGGTGTGACGCTGGGCGGCACCAGCTGGAACAAGGGCAAGCGCCATCCCACTCTGGAGGACGGTGTCGTGGTTGGCGCTGGGGCCAAGGTGCTGGGGCCGTTCACTGTCGGTGCGGGTGCCAAGATCGGCTCCAATGCGGTGGTGACCAAGGCTGTGCCGGCTGGTGCGACTGCCGTCGGCATTCCCGGCAAGATCATCGTCAAGTCCGATGACGAGCAGGAGGCCAAGCGTCAGGCCATGGCCGAGAAGATCGGTTTCGATGCCTATGGCGTTGGTCAGGACATGCCCGACCCGGTGGCGCGCGCCATCGGCCAGTTGCTCGATCATCTGCAGGCTGTAGACGGGCGGCTCGAGGACGTCAGCAAGGCGCTGGCCTCGATGGATTGCGACTACCGTGCCAAAGCTCTGCCTGCGTTGCGCGACGAGGACTTCGCCGAGGTGTGCAAGGGGCAGGGCGACAAGCCTGCTGCCTGATGCGCGCAGAGGCGGCATTTGCTATCATGCCGCCTCTTTTTGCGGTCAATCCTGAGTAAATCAATCGGTCTTATAGTTGACTTAAATACTCGGAAATTGCATACTTCGCCGCAATTCAGTGATTCGTGGTAGAGCCATGCGACTGACCACCAAAGGCCGTTACGCCGTTACCGCCATGCTAGATCTGGCGCTGCACGCACAGCACGGTCCCGTTTCCCTGGCCGATATATCCGAGCGGCAGGGCATCTCCCTGTCCTATCTCGAGCAACTGTTCGCCAAGCTGCGCCGTGGCAGCCTGGTTTCCAGTGTTCGCGGGCCGGGTGGCGGCTATCAGCTTTCGCGTGACATGCGCGGCATCCAGGTGGCTCAGGTGATCGATGCGGTCAACGAGTCGGTCGATGCCACGCGTTGCCAGGGGCAGGGCGATTGCCACTCTGGTGACACCTGCCTGACCCATCACCTGTGGTGCGATCTCAGTCAGCAGATTCACGAGTTCCTCAGTGGCATCAGCCTGGCCGATCTGGTCGCGCGTCATGAGGTTCAAGAGGTCGCGTTGCGCCAGGACCAGCGCCGCTGCAACGGCAGGACGCCGCGCCTGGATAAGATTGAAGCGTCTGCCATCGACTGAGCAGGGCGTTTGCCTGATAGGAGAAACCCAATGAAATTGCCCATTTACCTCGATTATTCCGCCACCACGCCGGTAGACCCGCGTGTTGCGCAGAAGATGAGTGAATGCCTGCTGGTCGACGGTAACTTTGGCAACCCGGCTTCGCGCTCCCACGTGTTTGGCTGGAAGGCCGAAGAAGCGGTGGAGAATTCCCGGCGCCAGGTCGCCGAGCTGGTCAATGCCGACCCGCGCGAGATCGTCTGGACCAGCGGTGCTACCGAGTCCAACAACCTGGCGATCAAGGGTGTAGCGCACTTCTACACCAGCAAGGGCAAGCACATCATTACCTCGAAGATCGAGCACAAGGCGGTGCTGGACACCATGCGTCAGCTCGAGCGCGAAGGTTTCGAAGTGACCTACCTGGAACCGGGTGAAGACGGCCTGATCACCCCGGCCATGATCGAGGCTGCGCTGCGTGAGGACACCGTGCTGGTGTCGGTGATGCACGTCAACAACGAGATCGGCACCATCAACGACATCGCAGCCATCGGCGAGCTGACCCGCTCCCGTGGCGTGCTGCTGCATGTCGATGCGGCGCAGTCCACCGGCAAGGTGGACATTGATCTGGAGAAGATGAAGGTCGACCTGATGTCGTTCTCCGCGCACAAGACCTATGGCCCCAAGGGCGTCGGTGCTCTTTACGTGCGCCGCAAGCCGCGCGTGCGTCTCGAAGCGCAGACTCACGGTGGCGGTCACGAGCGCGGCATGCGGTCGGGTACCCTGGCCACTCACCAGTGCGTCGGCATGGGGGAAGCGTTCCGTATCGCCAAGGAAGAAATGGCTGCAGAAAATCAGCGTATCGCTGCCCTGCGTGATCGTTTCTACCGCCAACTGGAAGACATGGAAGAGCTGTACGTGAATGGCAGCCTGACTGCTCGCGTGCCGCACAACCTCAACCTGAGTTTCAACTACGTCGAGGGCGAGTCGCTGATCATGGCGCTCAAGGACCTCGCCGTATCGTCCGGTTCGGCATGCACCTCGGCTTCCCTGGAGCCGTCCTACGTGCTGCGCGCCCTGGGCCGCAACGACGAACTGGCGCATAGCTCGATTCGCTTCACCTTCGGCCGTTTCACTACCGAAGAAGAGGTCGACTACGCCGCTGCCAAGGTCCGTGAGGCCGTGGACAAGCTGCGCGAGCTGTCGCCCCTGTGGGATATGTTCAAAGAAGGTGTCGACATTTCCTCCGTGGAATGGGCAGCACACTGATAGCTGCCGAGGTGGATCGCTCGATGGGCGATCCTGCCTGAAGAGCGGCACC
>CAMPIF010000082.1 GCA_946886245.1 Ectopseudomonas composti
CAGAACGGTGTTGTTGGCGATCTGCTCTTTGATGGTTTCGATGATATCCATGGGGGCACCTCAGCATAGACTTCGCGACCCGACGGTCGCCACGGTGGCGCGATTGTAGCGAAAAGCCGAGCATAATGCTCGGCCTTGCCGAGCATCCATTGCACGGTCTTGCGAGGCCCCGTGGGAGCCCCGCCCCGGGGCGAAGCTGCCGGGTATTTCCCCGACATGGCGTCACGGCTCCTGTCGCTGCGAGGCGCGGCTCCTACAACCCGCTCGGGAGAGACGCCCTTCTACGCGGCCACTACTTCCACCGGCACACCATTGAGCACGGCATTGCCGGACAGCGCATCGAGCTGACGTTCGTCGGTCAGGTCATTGGCGCTGGCACCGGGTTGCGCACGGGCGATATCCATCTGCACACCGGGGCGCGCATGACCCCAACCATGCGGCAAGCTGACCACGCCAGCCATCACCTCATCGCTGGCCACCACGTCCACCTCGATACTGCCGACCCGCGAGCGCACCCGTACACGCTGGCCATCGGCCAAGCCACGACTGGCCAGATCCGCCGGGTTCATCAGCAACTGGTGACGCGGCTTGCCCTTCACCAGACGGTGATAGTTGTGCATCCAGGAGTTGTTGCTGCGCACGTGACGGCGGCCGATCAGCAGCAGTTCATGGGCAGCCGGCTGCTGCTGCTGCTCGGCAAAGCGCGCCAGATCGGCCAGCAGCAGTTCAGGCGCGGCCTGCACCGCCTTGCTCGGCGTTTTCAGGCGCACAGCAAGATTCGGCTGCAGCGGCCCCAGGTCGACGCCGTGCGGATGCTCGCGCAAGGCCGCCAGGCTGAGTTTGCGCTCGCTACCATCACCGTAGGGGCCGAAACGCAGGCCCATGTCGATCATCTGCTCAGGCGCCATGGTCGGTTTCAGCTCGAGGCCATTGCGCGCGGCGAAGGCCTTGGCCAGACCGACGAAGATTTCCCAGTCGTGCAATGCGCCCTCCGGCTTGGCCAGGATCGCCTCGTTGAAACGGGTGACGTTACGCACCGCGAACACATTGAAGGTGGTGTCGTAGTGATCGTGTTCCAGCGGCGCGGTGGGCGGCAGGATCAGGTCGGCATAACGGGTGGTCTCGTTGATGTAGAAATCCACCGAAAGCATGAACTCCAGGCCGTTCAGCGCCTGCTCCAGCTGACGCCCATTGGGCGTGGACAGCACCGGGTTGCCGGCCACCGTGACCAACGCGCGAATCTGCCCTTCGCCGGGGCTGAGCATCTCTTCGGCCAACGCCGAGACCGGCAACTCGCCGCCGTATTCCGGCAGGCCGGAAACCCGGCTCTGCCAGCGGTTGAAATGCCCGCCGGAGGTGCTCGCCACCAGGTCCACCGCCGGCGTCGTGCAGAGCACGCCGCCACTGCGATCGAGATTGCCGGTCACCAGGTTGATCACCTGCACCAGCCACTGACACAGCGTACCGAACGCCTGCGTGGAAACCCCCATGCGGCCGTAGCACACCGCCTTGTCCGCAGCGGCGAAATCCCGCGCCAGTTGGCGGATGGTAGCGGCAGGTACGCCACAGCGTGCGCTCATGGCTTCGGCGTCAAAGCCGGCTATCGCCTCGCGTACCTGCTGCAAACCTTCCACCGGCAGATGGCTGTCACGCGTCAGGCCTTCCTCGAACAGGGTATTGAGCAGCGCCAGCAGCAGCGCGGCATCGCTGCCGGGGCGCACGAACAGGTGCTGGTCGGCGATGGCTGCAGTTTCGCTTCGGCGCGGGTCGACCACCACCAGTTTGCCGCCACGGGCCTGGATGGCCTTCAGACGCTTCTCCACATCCGGCACGGTCATGATGCTGCCGTTGGAGGCCAGCGGGTTGCCGCCCAGGATCAGCATGAAGTCGGTGTGATCGATATCGGGAATCGGAATCAGCAGGCCGTGGCCATACATCAGGTGACTGGTCAGGTGATGCGGCAGTTGGTCGACCGACGTGGCGGAAAACCGATTGCGGGTTTTCAGCAGGCCGAGAAAGTAGTTGCTGTGCGTCATCAGCCCGTAGTTGTGCACGCTGGGATTGCCCTGATAGACCGCCACAGCGTTCTGCCCATGCGCCGCCTGGATCGCGCTCAGGCGCTCGGCCACCTGGGCGAACGCTTCGTCCCAGCCGATGGGCTGCCACTGTTCACCAATGCGCCGCATGGGCTGGCGAATGCGATCCGGGTCATTCTGGATATCCTGCAGCGCCACGGCCTTGGGGCAGATGTGGCCACGGCTGAAGCTGTCCTGAGCGTCGCCCTTGATCGAGCGAATCTGCGTTGCGCCGTCTGCCTGGGTTTCGGTTTCGATGGCGAGGCCGCAGATGGCTTCGCACAGATGGCATGCACGGTAATGAAGGGACTTGGTCATGGCCTGGCCTCTTGTTCTGATCCGAGACGACCGGTCAGGTCGCAGGTCATGAACTATGGGCCGAGCGTGGAGGCGACGCCAGCAGCGTTCGTCTCATGAATCGGCAGGCATCAAGCCTGCCGATTCAGGCAATTACCGATCCGATCAACGGATGGAGGTAACGGTGCCTTTCTTGCCGGTAACGCTGACGTTAACGGTTTTGTATACGAAGTAATCCTGAACGTTCACTTCGTAACGCGGGGCGACGATCAGGTCGGCACCCGAAGCCTTGACGGCCTTGTAAGCAGCTGCGGACTTGGCGGAAGCGACCGGGTCGAGACCCAGCGCGAAACCACCCTCGCCACCACCGTAGGTCACGCCGTCGGCGAACTGAGTGTCGCCACCCAGCTTGAACACACCGAACAGGATGTTCACCGAAGATTGACCGGAGATGGACTCGCCCACTTTCACGTCGGCTTTCAGGTTGGTTTCGACGGCGCCAGTCAGTGGTGCAGTCGGCTGGCTTACGTTCTGGCTGGCACAGCCAGTCAGCAGGGCCAGGGCGGAGAAGGTAGCAGCGTAGGCTACGTTTTTCATGCAAAACTCCTTTGCACAGATATTCCATGGATGTCCCCATTGCGGGGGGCAATGCATTGCCTTGGAAAGGCGGCGGCATCGTAGAGGCCCGTTCTAGAGCGGCGCAATCTATTTTTTCAGTTTTATGACATCTCTTACGCCGAATTGGGAAAAGGCTTACAAAACAGGATCAAGCAAGCCTGCGGGCGGCAATTTGCGCCGTCTCGTCATTTCCTTATAAGATCGCGCCTTCCCCTGTTTCGTCGCACCCTGCGGCCTCCTGCCGCAAGCTCTGCTGTTTTTGTCGGTTTTATCCACGAACACAAGCTTGCGAACTGTAGTGATAAAGGTAGTTAACGATGAGCGTCAGACACTTTCTCTCGATGATGGATTACACACCGGACGAACTGGTGGGACTGATCCGCCGAGGCATCGAGCTGAAGAGTCTGCGCAACCGCGGCGTGCTCTTCGAACCGCTGAAGAATCGCGTGCTGGGGATGATCTTCGAGAAGGCCTCGACTCGCACCCGCCTGTCCTTCGAGGCCGGCATGATCCAGCTCGGCGGCCAGGCCATCTTCCTCTCGCCGCGCGACACCCAACTGGGCCGTGGCGAGCCGATCGGCGATGCCGCCATCGTCATGTCGAGCATGCTCGACGCGGTGATGATCCGCACCTTCGCCCACAGCAACCTCACCGAGTTCGCCGCCAAGTCGAAGGTGCCAGTCATCAACGGCCTGTCCGACGACCTGCACCCCTGCCAGTTGCTGGCCGACATGCAGACCTTCCTCGAACACCGCGGCAGCATCGCCGGCAAGACGGTGGCCTGGATCGGCGACGGCAACAACATGTGCAACTCCTATATCGAAGCGGCGATGCAGTTCGACTTCCAGCTGAAGGTCGCCTGCCCTGCCGGCTACGAGCCGGACGCGCGCTTCCTCGCCCTGGCCGGCGAGCGCGTGCAGGTCGTGCGCGACCCGCGCGAAGCGGTGGCCGGCGCCCATCTGGTCAGCACCGACGTGTGGGCCTCGATGGGTCAGGAAGACGAAGCCGAGCAGCGCATGGCGTTGTTCCGCCCCTACCAGGTCACCCGCGAGCTGCTCGACGGCGCCGCAGAAGACGTGCTGTTCATGCACTGCCTGCCGGCGCATCGTGGCGAAGAAATCAGCTTCGACCTGCTCGACGACCCGCGCTCGGTTGCCTGGGATCAGGCCGAGAACCGCCTGCACGCCCAGAAGGCGCTGCTGGAGATGCTGGTCGAACCGGCGTACCACCACGCATGAGCCAGCCCCTGCTGCAGCTACGCGGACTGAACTGCGGCTATCACGCGCACAAGGTGGTGCAGGATCTCGACCTGCACCTCAATGCCGGCGATATCGGTTGCCTGCTCGGTCCATCGGGTTGCGGCAAGACCACCACGCTGCGCGCCATCGCCGGTTTCGAGCCGGTTCTGGAAGGCGAGATCGAACTGGCAGGTGAAGTGATTTCCCGCGCCGGTTTTACCCTGGCGCCGGAGAAACGCCATATCGGCATGGTGTTTCAGGATTACGCCCTGTTCCCCCACCTGAGCGTGGCGGAGAACGTCGCCTTCGGTATCCGCAAGCAGCCCAACGCCGAGCGCGCCACTCAAGAGCTGCTGGAACTGGTCAAACTCGGCAACCTGGCCAAACGCTACCCGCACGAGCTGTCCGGTGGTCAGCAGCAGCGGGTCGCCCTGGCGCGCGCTCTGGCGCCGGAACCGAAACTGCTGCTGCTCGATGAACCCTTCTCCAACCTCGATGGCGAACTGCGCAGGCGCCTGAGCCATGAGGTACGGGAAATTCTCAAGGCGCGTGGCACCAGCGCCATCCTGGTCACCCACGATCAGGAAGAGGCCTTCGCCGTCAGCGATCACGTCGGTGTATTCAAAGATGGGCGCCTGGAGCAGTGGGACACGCCGTTCAACCTCTATCACGAGCCGCTGACGCCTTTCGTCGCCAGCTTCATCGGTCAGGGTTACTTCATTCGCGGCCAGTTACTCGGCCCGGAAACGGTGCAGACCGAGCTCGGCATGATCCGCGGCAACCGTGCCTATACCTGGGCGCAGGGCAGCGCGGTGGACGTCTTGCTGCGCCCGGACGACATCGTCCCGGACGAGCACAGCGAACTGAAGGCGCGCATCGTCGGCAAGACCTTCCTCGGCGCCGCCACGCTCTACCGCTTGCAACTGCCGACTGGCAGCCAGCTGGAATCGATCTTCCCCAGCCATGCCGATCATCAGCCGGGCGACGAAGTGGGCATCCGCGTCGCCGCCGATCACCTGGTGGCCTTCCCGGCACTCGGCAGCGTCGCCGCGCAACTGCAACTGAGCGAATCAGGTGGCGTGCGCCGGGTCAGCAGCAACTGATCAGAGCATCAGTTGGCCGCTGGCGATGTGCCGCGCGTGGCCAGCGATCTTCACCCGCTCGCCCTCCAGACGACAGAGCAGCTCACCACCGCGCGTCGAACACTGGAAGGCGCTGAGCGTGGTACGTCCCAGACGCTCGGACCAGTACGGCACCAGCATGCAGTGCGTCGAGCCCGTCACCGGGTCTTCATCGATACCAATGCTCGGCGCGAAGTAGCGCGAGACGAAGTCGTGCTTTTGCCCGCAGGCAGTGACCAACACGCCAAGCCCAGGCAGAGTGGCCAGTGTCGGCAGATTCGGCTTCAGCTCGCGAAGCTCGGCCTCGGAGCCCAGCACCACCATCAGCTCCTGCACGCTGCCATCGCCGTTGCGTAGTGCCAGTACCTGCTCGACCTGGCGCTCCAGCGCACGTTCGGCCTGCTCATGTAGAGGCTGCGCCACCCATTCCACGCGCCGCACCGGAAAGTCCAGCTGCAGACGCTCGCCCTGCCGGGTGACCTGCAGCGCTCCGGACAAGCAGGTGAAATCCAGCACCTCGGCCGGTTCCCGATAGATGTCGAACAGCACCTTGGCCGCAGCCAGGGTGGCATGCCCGCAGAGCGGTACCTCGCTGACCGGGGTAAACCAGCGGATATGCCAGGCACTGCCCTCCTTCATCACGAATGCCGTCTCCGCCAGATTGTGCTCGGCGGCGATGCGCTGCATCAGCGCCTCATCGAGCCAGCGGTCCAGGCGATAGACGATGGCTGGGTTACCGGCGAAGGGCTGATCGGTGAAGGCGTCGATCTGGTGAAATTCGAGGGGCATGGGGCATTCCTGGCCATAGTTGTGAAATCAGAGCATGCCCAGTTAATCGAAGCCGAACCACGTACAGACGGTCTGTATTTTCCCCGAACAGTAAGCCTCAACGGAGGCCGTAACGCCGTAACAGTTGGTCCATGCGCCCGTCCTCGCGAAAGCGCAGCAGCCCCTGCTCGAACAGCCGTGCATAGCGCGCGCTATCAGCCAGCCCTGGGGCGAATGCCAGGTAGATGGGTATATCTGGCTGACGGCAACCCACTTCGACGATATCGCCGTGCAGATAGTGTTCGCTGAGCAGCGCCTGCATCACCCAGGCATTTTCCACCAACGCATCGATGCGATCGTGACGCAGCTTGCGCAGATTGCTCTGCAGCGCGCGGTCACCAGTCATCAGTTGCACCTGTGCCTGGTCTTGGTGCTCGCGCAGATACAGATCGAGTTCGGCGCCATAGCTGTAACCGTTGATCGCGCCAAGACGCACGGCCTGCAACGACTTCAGCCCCTGGTAACGCCAGGTCCCGCCGCGCAGGGCGTAGAAGCACATGCGCGACACACCGGGAGCCGTGGGCGTGAAGATGAAGTCCGGCGCATCCTGCACCCCGGCGCCGATCAACGCCCCCAGCTTGCCGCGCCGGGTGTCGTGCACCGCACGCGCCCAGTTGATGACGCGGTACTCCACCTCGATGCCTGACTCGGCAAAGATCTGCTCGGCCAGCTCGACGAAAATGCCACGTTGCTCGGCATCGGCGGCGCAGTTGATCGGGCACCACAGATCTCCGGCGATTACCAGTTTCTCGGCCCGCGCCAGCCCACTGCCGAGCAGCAGCGACAGCAGCACGCAAGCGCTGCTGCGTCGCCACAGAGCGAGCCGCTTCACGCTTCGCTGCGCACCCGTTTCACCGCATCCAGCCAACCGGCGTAGAGGCGCTCGCGATGCGCCTCGTTCATCCTCGGCTCGAAACGCTGCTGCCGATGCCAGTGGCTGGCGATGGCATTGAGGTCCTGGTACAGGCCGAGCTTCAGCCCCGCCAGGTAGGCGACGCCGAGGGCCGTGGTCTCGGTGACCTCGGGGCGCTCGACGCTGACACCGAGGATGTCGGCGAGAAATTGCATGACCCAGTTGTTCTCCACCATGCCACCGTCGACACGCAGCGCGCTGGGCGCTGCGGCGCCGTCCTGGCGCATGGCCTCGAGCAGGTCGCGGGTCTGGTAGCATACCGATTGCAGACCGGCGGTGACGATCTCCTTGATCCCGGTGTCGCGGGTCAGGCCGAAGATGGCACCACGTGCCTTGGGGTCCCAATACGGCGCGCCCAGGCCGGTGAAAGCCGGCACCAGATAGACGCCGCAGGCTTCGCCGGTTGCTTCGGCCAACGCCTCGCTCTCGCGCGCATGGCTGATCAGCTTGATACCGTCACGCAGCCACTGCACCGCCGCGCCAGCGACGAAGATGCTGCCCTCCACCGCGTAGGTCACCTTGCCATCGAGGCGATAACCGACCGTGGTCAGCAGGCGATTCTTCGAGCTCACCGGCTGATCGCCAGTGTTCTGGATCATGAAGCAGCCGGTGCCGTAGGTGCTCTTGACCATACCCGGCTCGAAGCAGGCCTGGCCGATCAAGGCTGCCTGCTGGTCGCCCGCCATGCCCAGCACCGGGATGCTGGCGCCGAGCAGCTCGCTGTCGGTGTGACCGAACTCGGCGGCGCAATCGAGCACTTCGGGCAGCAGGCTGGCGGGAATTTCGAACAGCTTGAGCAGCTCCTCGTCCCACTGCTGGGTATGGATATTGAACATCAGCGTGCGCGAGGCATTGCTGGCGTCGGTGCGATGCACCTTGCCATCGGTCAGGCGCCACAGCAGGAAGCTGTCGACGGTGCCAAAACGCAATTCGCCGCGCTCGGCCCGCTCGCGGGCGCCGGGTACGTTTTCCAGAATCCAGCGCAGCTTGGTGGCAGAGAAATAGGGGTCGATCAGCAGGCCGGTCTTGGCCGCGACCAGCGCTTCATGGCCTTGATCCTTGAGCCCGGCGCAGTAGTCCGCCGTGCGGCGATCCTGCCAGACGATGGCCGGATGGATCGGCGTGCCGCTGACGGCATCCCATACCAGGGTGGTTTCGCGCTGGTTGGTGATGCCGATGGCCGCGATCGCCTCGGGCTGCAGACCACTGCTGGCAATGGCATCGCGGCAAACCTTGAGCGTGGACAACCAGATTTCCTGTCCATCGTGCTCGACCCAGCCGTCCTGCGGGAAATACTGCTTGAACTCCTGCTGGGCCCGCGCAACCGGCAGTCCCTGGGCACTGAAAATGATGGCGCGGGAGCTGGTGGTGCCCTGGTCGATGGCTAGCAGGTATTGGGTCATGCAAGATTCCTTGTTTTTATCGGTAACGTTCGCTGCTGTTGACCGCAGAGTGGCTTGCTTGTGCTGGCAGCATACTGCGCGGCTCAGGCTTTGCCGATAGCGGCGAACTGTCCTTGGGTATGCTGCGCCAGGGTCTCGGCCGAGAGCTCCAGTTCGAGCCCGCGCCGGCCGCCGCTGACGTGAATGCTTGGGTGCTGACGCGCCGATTCGTCAATAAAGGTGCGCAAGCGTTTCTTCTGCCCCAGCGGGCTGATGCCGCCGACCAGGTAACCCGTGGCGCGCTGCGCGGCAGCCGGGTCCGCCATATCGGCCTTCTTCGCGCCGGCCGCTGCGGCCAGCGCCTTGAGATCGAGACTGCCGACCACCGGCACCACCGCCACCAGAAGTTCACCTTTCTCGGTCGCCGCGAGCAGGGTCTTGAACACGCATTCGGGCGCCAGGCCGAGCTTTTCCGCCGCTTCCAGGCCATAGGACGGCGCCTTGGGATCATGCTGGTAGCTGTGTACGCGGTGTTCGGCCTTGGCCTTCTTCAACAGATCGATGGCTGGAGTCATGTTCGAATGTGAAAACGCTGTGAAAGATGCCCTACATTAACAGGCCGAAATCGTCCGCATCTACAGCCTATAATGGGTGACCCTCACAGGAAGCGCTCATGAATCTCTCTCCCCGCCAGCACGACATCCTCAACCTCGCCCGCGAACGCGG
Organism: Ectopseudomonas composti; assembly: GCA_946886245.1. The sequence continues at coordinate 9,199 of CAMPIF010000082.1, forward strand.
CTACGTCAGCATCGACGAGCTGGCTCAGGCCTTCGCCGTTACCCCACAGACCATTCGCCGCGACATCAACCAGTTGGCCGAGCACGGCCTGTTGCGTCGCACCCATGGCGGCGCGGCGTGCGAGTCGTCGAGCATTCAGAACACCGCCTACGGCATGCGCGCCGGGCAGATGCGCGAGGAAAAACAGCGCATCGCCGAAGCCGTGGCGGCGCAGATACCCGATCATGCCTCGCTGTTCATCAACATCGGCACCACCACCGAAGCCATCGCCCGCGAGCTGCAGAACCACAAGGGCCTGAAGGTCATCACCAACAACCTGCACGTCGCCGCCCAGCTCAGCGCCAAGGCCGACTTCGAAGTGTTGCTTGCTGGCGGCACGGTGCGCAGCGACGGCGGCATCGTCGGTCAGGCCGCGGTGGATTTCATCCAGCAGTTCAAGGTCGACTACGCCATCGTCGGCATCAGCGGTATCGACGACGACGGCAGCCTGCTCGATTTCGACTATCAGGAAGTGCGGGTTTCCCAGGCCATCATCGACAACGCGCGGCAGGTTTTCCTCGCCGCCGACTCCAGCAAGTTCGGCCGCAACGCGGTGGTGCGCCTGGGCTCCATCGCGCTGGTCGACCGCGTCTTCACCGATAGCGCCCCTTCTGCTGCCATCACCCGCCTGCTGCACAACCACAAGGTTCAGCTCGATCTGGTCTGATCAGCGCGGTTGGCAGGTACTCACGCAGGGCGGGTGAAACCGCCAGCATACCGATGGCGGGTTACACCCGCCCTACGACTGATCCCCTTTGTGCATGACCACCCAGCGCGCCGGGGTAGCGAAACTGCGCATCTTCGTCTAGCATATTTTCGAAAGTGAACATCAACACATTCGAATCCAATAGCCGAGCGTGCCACATGCCCCATGACCAGTTCGCCAGCCCTGTTGCGGAAGTCTATGACCTCGCCGTCGTTGGCGGTGGTATCAATGGTGTGGGTATCGCCGCCGATGCAGCCGGTCGCGGCTTGTCCGTGTTCCTTTGCGAAAAGGACGACCTGGCCAGCCACACCTCCTCTGCCAGCAGCAAGCTGATCCACGGCGGTCTGCGCTATCTGGAGCACCACGAATTTCGCCTGGTACGTGAGGCGCTGGCCGAGCGTGAAGTGCTGCTGGCCAAGGCGCCGCATATCGTCAAACCGATGCGCTTCGTTCTGCCGCACCGTCCGCACTTGCGCCCAGCCTGGATGATCCGCGCCGGCCTGTTCCTCTATGACCACCTGGGCAAGCGCGAGCGCCTGCCGGCTTCGCGCGGCCTGCGCTTCGGCGCCGGTAGCCCGTTGAAAGCGGAAATCAGCCGCGGTTTCGAGTATTCCGACTGCTGGGTAGACGATGCTCGCCTGGTGGTGCTCAACGCCATGGCCGCACGGGAAAAAGGCGCGCATATTCACCCGCGCACGCGCTGCGTCAGCGCCCGACGCAGCAAGGGCCTATGGCATATCCACCTGGAGCGCAGCGACGGCAGCCTGCTGTCCATTCGCGCCCGCGCCCTGGTCAACGCCGCTGGCCCCTGGGTCGCGCGCTTCATCCGTGAAGACCTCAAGCAGCAATCGCCGTACGGCATTCGCCTGATCCAGGGCAGCCATATCGTCGTGCCGCGCCTGTATGACGGTGAGCAGGCCTATATCCTGCAGAACGAAGACCGCCGGATCGTCTTCGCCATTCCGTATCTGGAGCGCTTCACCCTGATCGGCACCACTGACCGCGAATATCAGGGCGACCCCGCACAGGTGACGATCACCGCAGAGGAAACCGACTATCTGCTCAAGGTGGTCAACGATCACTTCAAGCAACAGCTCAGCCGCGACGATGTGCTGCACAGCTTCGCTGGCGTGCGACCGCTGTGCGATGACGAATCCGATGAGCCATCGGCCATTACCCGCGACTACACCCTGTCGCTCTCCGGTGCGCCGGGCGAAGCGCCACTGCTTTCGGTGTTCGGCGGCAAGCTGACCACCTATCGCAAGCTGGCCGAGTCCGCCATGCATGAACTGGCCGCGCATTTCACCCACCTGGGCCCGAGCTGGACGGCCAGCGCGCCGCTCCCCGGTGGCGAGGATCTGCAAAGCCAGAGCGCCCTGGTCGAAGCACTCTGCGAACGCTATGGCTGGCTACCCACCAGCCTGGCCAGACGCTGGGCCACCAGCTATGGCAGCCGCAGCTGGCGCCTGCTCGACGGCGTACACAACCTGACCGACCTCGGCGAACATCTCGGCGCCGGGCTCTACACCCGCGAAGTGGAATACCTGCGTCGTGAAGAATGGGCGCGCAGCAGTGCCGATATTCTCTGGCGGCGCAGCAAACTGGGCCTGTTCATGACCCCGGTGCAGCAGGCCCGCCTGCAGGACTATCTGAACAGCCGCGACCCGCATTCGGCTCACGCCGCCTGAATTCTGCGTGCCCCATGCCCCGTCCTGCGGGGCTTTTTTATGGGCACGGAAAAATAAAATATCGAGGTCACTTA
>CAMPIF010000083.1 GCA_946886245.1 Ectopseudomonas composti
GGCAGGCCGGTGCAGCTCTTGGCCGAGGTCCGGTACGCGGCACCGAGCAGAATGAAGAAGATCATGCACGAGGTGCACACCGCGCCCATCAGGCTGGCCATGAAGGTTTCCCGGGTCAGCGCTCCGGAACACAGTGCGATCAGCAGCGCACCGACCACGCCGACGGCAGCAGCCTCGGTGGCCGTGGCGATGCCACCGTAGATCGAGCCGATCACCGCGATGATCAGGCCCAGCACCGGAATCAGCAGCTTGGCCTTGCGCAGCTTGTCCATGAACGGCAGGCGCTCGCCCTCCTCCGGCAGCTTGCTGCGATTGCAGGCGGACCAGAGCATCAGGTAACCGCTGAAGATTGCCAGCAGCAAGAGGCCTGGCAGGATGCCGGCGATGAACAGGCGCGAGATCGACACCTGCGCCGCCACACCGTAGACGATCATCATGATCGACGGCGGAATCAGCAGCCCCAACGTGCCGGCACCAGCCAGCGAGCCCATGGCGATGGATTCCGGGTAGCCGCGTGCTTTCAGCTCGGGCAGGGAGATGCGACCGATGGTGGCCGCCGTGGCTGCGGAAGAGCCGCTGACCGCCGCGAACAGGCCACAGCCGAACACGTTGACATGCAGCAGGCGCCCCGGCAGCCCGCGCATCCAGGGCGCCAGACCGTTGAACATGTCTTCGGAAAGGCGCGTGCGATAGAGGATCTCGCCCATCCAGATGAACAGCGGCAGGGCCGTCAACGTCCAGCTGGCACTGGAAGCCCAACTGGTGGACGCGAGGATCGAACCGGCCGGCGCACCGCCGAACAGTTCCATGCCGATGATGCCGACGCCAAGCAACGACAGGGCAACCCAGACGCCGCCGCCAAGCAGCACGAACAGCGCCAGCAGCAGGGTGATTGTAATGATTGTGTAGTCCACGGGTTCACTCACGAATGCAGTGCGGCGCTGGCCGCAATTAAGGGTCGAGCCAGCGGGCTCACTCGCTCATCCCCGTACCGGCGTCGACAGCCTCGAAGCGCTTGCCCTGACAGCTCAGCACCAGGCGCTCGGCCATTGCCACCAGCAGAATCAGCGTGCCCAGCAGCATCGGCAGCTGCGGCAACCACATGGGAATCGGCAACAGGCCTGAAGACACTTCCTTGAACTCATAGGACTCCAGCACGAACAACGCGCAGTACCAGGCCATATAGGCGGCGATCCCCAAACCGACCAGCGTGGCCAGCACATCGACCACACGACGACCGCCAGCAGGCAGCAGGCGCAGCAGCAGTTCCACGCGGATGTGCGCGCCACGTTGCAGGGCGTAGGGCAAGGCGAGAAAGCCCGATGCGGCCATGGCGTAGGCGGCGAACTCATCGGCGGCGGGCACCATGCTGCCCAGTTGGCGGGCGACGATCTGCGCCACCACCAGCACGCAGATCAGGACGAGAAACACGCCGGATAACCATCCGGACAGGGTGTAGAGCTTGTGCAGTGGGGTCATGAACAACGGGCTCCCTGGGCAAGCCACGAGAAAAAGCCCGCCGCAAGGAGGGCGGCGGACAGCAGAGTCAAGGCTGGTAGGTATCGAGAATCGCCTGGCCATCGGCACCGGCGCGCTTGAGCCACTCATCGGTCATGCTCTGGCCGATCTGCTCGAAGCCGCTCTCCACCGCCGCCGGGGCCTGCTCGGATACCTGCATGCCATTGTCGGCCAGGGTCTTGACCAGCTCACCGGTCTTCTCCTGGGCAATCGCCCAGCCACGCTTTTCGGCACGTTCGGCGGCAGCCAGCACGGCCGCCTGGGTCGCTTCCGGCAGGCGGGCGAAGGCGCGGGCGTTGACGATGACGAAGTTCTTCGGAATGAACGCCTTGACGTCATAGTAATAAGAGGAGAAATCCCAGGCCTGGGAGTCCACACCTGTGGTCGGCGAGGTGAGCATGCCATTGATCATGCCGGTGCTGAAGGCTTGCGGTATTTCGCCGGTCTGGATCACGGTCGGCACTGCGCCCATCAATTCGGTCATGCGCGAAGTGGCCGGGTTGTAGGCACGGAATTTCATGCCCTTGAAGTCATCCATGCTCGCGATCGGCGTCTTGGTGAAGATGCTCTGCGGCGACCAGGGCATGGCGTACAGCAGCTTGATGCCCTGCTTGGCCAGGCGTTCTTCCACGGCCGGGCGGCTCGCGTCCCACAGGGCCTGGGCCTGCTCGTAGTTGCGCACCAGAAATGGCACGCTGTCGATTTCGAAGATCGGGTCTTCGTTGCCCAGCACCGACATCAGCACGTCACCCAGCTGCACCTGGCCAGTCTGCACGGCGCGCTTGACCTCGGGGCGCTTGAACAGCACCGAGTTGGCGTGCACACGAATCTGCAGCTCGCCGTTGCTGGCTTTCTCCACATCCTGCGCGAACTCCTTGGCCACGGTGGTGATGAAGTTGCCATCGGGGTTCTCGGCGGTCATGTTCCAGCGCTCGGCGGCCTGGGCACCGAAGCCCAGTGCGCAAGCCAGAGCGGTAATGGCGAAACGCGATGCGATGCTTTTCATGGTGCTCTCCTGTTCATTGTTTTTTGTGCGCCGCAAGGCGCGGCGGGAAGACGATTTCGAGTCTCAGCGCATCGCCCTACCCTGTCCAACTAGAAAAACCGGAGGCGCATGATCGGAAATCGTTATGGGATGAAAAGGGGCATTTCTGCGGCCCATGCACCAGCAGCGGGCAGCCGTTACCGGGCCCGCAGGCTGCTGGAGAATGATCAGGCGCTTTGCTGTTCCGGGACTGGCGCGACCCGTGCCATGCAGGCCTCGCCCATTTCCTCGGCGTAGACGTCCAGTGCTTCGCAGGCCAGGGCGATAATGTCTTCGCTGAGCTCAAGCCCCACGCCCGTGCGCCAGGTGGCGACCACCGGCAAGGGCGGCGGCTCGGGCACCTCGTCGAGAATGCTCAGCAGGCCTTGCTTGAGCTCGTCATGCACCAGCGCTGGCGGCAGCGCGCCGATACCGAAACCGTCACGTACCAGACGCGTCATCGCGGCGATGGAATTGACGCAGTTGATGCGTGGCGCACTGACGCTGCCGGCATGCAGCAGGTTGAGAATGTCCTGATGCGGCCGCGAATTCTTCGAGAAGGTGATGATGCGCTCGCGTGCCAACTCCTCCATCGAGGCATAGCTGCGGTGGTACAGCGAACCGGTCGGAACGATCCAACGCACCGGAAACGCAGCCAGTTCCAGGTTGCGCACACTGTCGCCGTTGACCATGTCGGTCTGGAACACGATATCCAGATAGCCCTTGAGCAATTGCTCGTTGAGGTTGCGCGCGGTGTCGGCGGTCAGTTCGATCTCCACCGCAGGGTAGCGCTCCATCACCCGTGTTACGAACGGACTCAACCAGGTGTGAATGACGGTATCCATCGCGCCGACGCGAATACGTCCCTGAATGTTGCCGGTGTCGCTGATCGACTGCTTCAAGGCCTGCATGGTGTCGATCATGCGCTCGGCATATTCGAGCACCTTCTGCCCTTCCGGGGTCAGCGATACGCCCTTGGAATCACGCAGAAAAAGACGCGTGCCGAGTTCATCCTCGAGCGCAGCGATGCGGCTGGAAATGGACGCCTGGGTGCTGAACAGCTTCTCGGCTGTCAGGCGGAAGCTCTTGAGCCGTGCCACCCAGACGAAGGTCTCGAGAAATCTCAGATTCATGCCGTACCGCCTCTTCGCAATGTTCTTCTCAGGGGCTGATTTGCAGCGCCCACGCAGCCTCAGGCGTAGCAGGTTGTATGCCAGGGGTTTTTCGCCCAGCCGATGAATTTTCCTATCGCTGGCCCCCTGTTTTTTCTCGTTGGACGCAGCCGAACAACGCTTTGAAGAATGGCGCCGCGCTCTGCGCAGACCACAACAACATCATTCAAAACGCGCTCTGCCAAGCAGCCGCTCTCGTCGGCTGCGCGCCCCCAACAGGAGACACTGCACCATGAAACCCCATTACTCATTGGCATCCGCGCTGTTGCTCGGCGGCGGCCTGCCAACCCTCGCGCATGCCGATTTCATCGCTGACAGCAAGGCCAGCGTCGAGATGCGCAACTTCTACTTCAACCGTGATTTCCGCCAGAGCGGCGCCCGTGACAAGGCCGAGGAATGGGCGCAGGGCTTTCTGCTGCGCATGGAGTCGGGCTACACCGAGGGCACTGTCGGTTTCGGTATCGATGCATTGGGGATGCTCGGTGTGAAACTCGACTCCGCTGACGACACCGCTGGCAGCGGCCTGCTCCCGGCCGATGGCTCCGGCGGCTCGCAGGATGAGTATTCCAAGCTCGGCCTGACCGCCAAGGTGAAGCTCTCCAACAGCACGCTGAAAGTCGGTGCCCTGCACTTTCGCAGCCCGATCGTCTCGGCCAACGACTCGCGCCTGCTGCCGCAGACCTTCCAGGGCGCGCTGCTGAATGTTCAGGAAGTCGACAACCTGACCCTGCAAGGCGGCAAGATCAACCGCATCAAGGCCAACAGCTCCACCGACTACACCGAGATGACCGGCAACCGCATCGGCGGCAGCAGCGATTCCTTCGTGTTCGGCGGCGGCGAGTACAAGATCACCCCGCAACTGACCGCCGGCCTGCACTACGGCACCCTCGAGGATATCTACCAGCAGTACTACGGCACCCTGGTGCATGTGCTGCCGCTGGGCGATGGTCAGTCGTTGAAGACCGACCTGCGCTACTCGCAAAGCCGCGAGGACGGCAACTTCCGCGACCTCGACAACAAGGCCTTCGGCGCCATGTTCACCTATAGCCTGGGCGGTCATGCCTTCGGTGCCGGCTACCAGCGCATGAGCGGTGACGATCCGTTCCCGTACATCGCCAGCAGCGATCCGTTCCTGGTCAACTTCGTGCAGATCAACGACTTCGCCAACGTCGAGGAGCGTTCCTGGCAGGTACGCTACGACTACAACTTCGCCAGCATCGGCATCCCCGGCCTGACCTTCATGACCCGCTATATCTCCGGTGACAACGTCGAGGTCGCCGGCCGCAGCAGCGAAGGCAAGGAATGGGAACGCAACACCGATATCGCCTACGTGGTACAGAACGGTCCGCTGAAGAACCTGGGGCTGAAATGGCGTAACGCCTCGGTTCGCTCCAATTTCGCCAACGATCTTGACGAGAACCGCCTGATTCTCAGCTACACCCTGGCGCTTTGGTAAGCATTCAACTCATCACGGGGCCCTTGCGGCCCCGTTCGCATTTCTCGGGAAACAACAGGGCCATAGACTTTTAATCAAGTTGTATGACAACTTGCCGATTCCTGAGCATCATCCCGAAGAAGATGGCGAGGCGTTAACGTGAGCTTTTTACTGTCCTGGCAACAAAAATTCCGCGCCCTTGTCGCGCTCACCCTGATCAGCCTGATTCTGATGGCGGCCGCCTCGTTATGGGCCAACCATCGCGTCAGCAGTGCTTTGCAGGCACGGGAGCAGGCGGCAGCCTATGCCAGCGCCAGTACCCAGCTGATGAACCGCTGGTGGCAACAGAACGCACTGCGCCAGCAGATCACGCCTGACCTGCAGGCAGCGTTCGACAGCGGCCTCGATGAACTGCAAGAACTCATCGGACAACTGTTGACGCAAGCCCAAGCGCTGGAAGACGGCGAGACCTTGCAACACGCCCAGCAGATCCAGGCCGTGCTGCTGGAGGAACTGGCCCAGCAGCGCCAGTGGCTGAGCCTCAATCAGGCCCTGGGCCTGACGCCCTTCGAAGGCCAGCGCAAGACGTTGACGGAAAAAGGCAAGGCCCTGGAGGCGATCAGTTTCGACCTGATCAAACCCTTCATAACCGGTGCCCTGAGCAGCCAGCGTGACTACCTGTCGACCTTCGACCCGGCGTTCGCCCAGATTGCCCTGACGGCCATCGGCAAATTGCAGGAACAGATCGCAGACCTTGAATGGCAGGACACGCCGATCGGCAAGAACGTGCAGGGCTATGCCCAGGCGTTCACGGATATCCATGGCAACATCGAGCGCATCAACGCCACCAATCAGCGCCTGCGCCAATTGGGCGAGCAGTTGCAGACGCGTGTCGAAGAGCAGGCACAAACGCTGCAGAGCGGCCTGTTGCTGCGCCGCACGCAGGAAGCCGAACAGGCCCGCCTGTCCGCACTGTGGATGATGGGGCTGAGCTTCCTCGCCGTTGCCGCCCTGCTCTGCTTCACCTTGCTGCAGGCGTCACGCACCCTGGTCAGCCGCCTGCGCAACGTCATTCAGTTGCTCACTCAGGTCGCCTCCGGCGATCTCACCGGCAAACTGCCGGTGGGCAGCAACCCGCGTGACGAATTCAACCAGCTGGCCGACGCCGCCAACCGCATGATCCAGGGCATCGGCGGTATCGTTGCCGAAGTGGTGCGCGCCAACGGCGAGCTGAGCCGTCTGCACCATCACCTGGGCGATGCCATGCGTCAGTTGGGTGATAACAGCACCCAGGTGGAAATGCAGACCGAGCAGGCCGCCTCGGCCTCGCACCAGATCAGCGCCACCCTCAACGACATGGCGCAGCGCACGGCGCAAGTCGGCACCGCCACCACCAGCGCCTACGATGCGGCGCGTAACGGCGGTGAAGTGATCGCCGCCAGTGTCGACAGCATGAGTCGCCTGGCGCAGCTGATTCAGGACACTCACAGCCAGGTCGATGCGCTCGGCCACAGCAGCGCGCGGGTCAACGGTATCGTCGATGTGATCAACAGTCTCGCCGACCAGACCAACCTGCTCGCCCTCAACGCGGCTATCGAGGCGGCCCGGGCTGGCGATGCCGGGCGCGGCTTCTCGGTGGTGGCCGACGAGGTGCGCTCCCTGGCGCAGAAGACGGTCTCGGCAACCACCGACATCAGCGCCATCGTCGGCGAGTTCCAGCAACAGACCCGGCACATGCACCAGTTGATGAGCAACGGCCTGAGCCTGGCTGCCGACAGCGAGCGACATGCCGCTCAGGTGGCCGACGCCATCAGCGCCATCACCTCGGCGATGGAGCGCCTGACCGGCGAAATGAATCAGGTCGTGGTGGCCATCGAGGAAGTCTCCACCACCACCGAGGACATCGCCGACAAGATGGAAAACATCAACGTGCATACAGGGCAGAGCAAGGACCTGCGGCAGACACTCGACGAGCACACCCGGAGCCTTTCGGGGCAGGTGCTGGCACTGCACGAGCGAACCGACCGGTTCCGGGTCTGATGTCGTCAGCCCAGGGGCGCGGCGCCTGCCGCGCTCCGACTCAGAGGTTGACCTTGTCGCCGCCCTTCAGGCCCAGCAGGTCACGGGCCTGATCCGGTGTGGCGACTTCGGCCCGGAGGGCCTCGATGATGCAGCGAATCTTGGCGACCTGCTGCGCGTTCGACTCCGCCGGCGTGCCTCGCCTGTCCTCCAGACCGACGCGGACGTTGCCGCCGAGGGCGCTGGCCTGGGCGGCGATGTCGTCGGGTGTATAGGGCAGCGCATCGGACATGCTCGGGGCATGGATCGCCCCGGTCAGCGCACAGGTGATGGTTCCCAGCGATCCGGCTCCGATGATTGCGGTTCTCATGCGCGCTCTGCTTTGAGTTTCACCTCGGGCGAATCGGCAGCCTGGACTTCATCGCTTTCACGGCGGATCCGCAGCGCGACGGCACGGGTGGAGGGACTGACCTCGGGCTCGAAATAGGCCTCGTAGGCTTCCTTGGGCGGCGCGGGAGTCAGGAACACGCCGACCAGGGTGGCCACCAGCGAGAGGCCGGCGCCGACCCCGAAGGGATTCGAGGCGTCCAGGCTCTTGGCGGCGACGTAGGCGATCATCCCGATGACGATCCCGGCATAGGCACCGGTTCGGTTCATTCGCCGCCAGAACAGCCCCAGCCAGACCGGCCACATGAAGGCAGCGCCAAACGCGCCGTAGACATAGGTGAAGCCCATCGCCAGCAACAGTGGCGGCTTGATCGCACTCAGCACCGACAGCACGCCGAGCACCAGCACGGCAATGCGCAGTTGGCGGGTCGCACTGCGGTCGTCGAACGTCCGCTCGGGAAAGCACGAACGGTAGATGTCGTAGTAAAGCGAGGTGCCGCAGTTCAGCAGCATCGAGTTGGCAGTGGAGACCGCAGCCGCCAGTAGCGCGATCAGGGTCATGGCACCGACGAAGGCCGGGGCATGCTGCTGCACGATCAGCGGCATGATGTAGTCGGTGGTCTTGCCATCGGGCAGGCTGGGCAGCAGCGCCTTGGCGCCGATGCCGATGATGATCAGGCAGACGAAGATCGGGATCAGCGCGACCACGGTCCACATCATCTGCAAGACTGCCGCCTTGCTGTTCTTCGGCGCCATGAAACGGTTGATCCAGTGCGGCGCGACCGAAGCCCCGACCGCGTTCGACATGAAGATGCCGATCAGCACCGACCAGCCGAAGGTGCCGGCCGGCGACAACAGGATTCCTGGTTCCAGCGGCTCACCGCCGACGTTGATCGGCGCGGTCGTCTGCGCGACAGCGTCGAGGATCGGCCCGATCCCTCCGGTCGCATGGAGGATGCTGCCGGCACCGAACGCGAGACCGACAAGAATCAGTACCGCATTCAGGGTATCCGTGGCCGCGACCGACCAGAAGCCGCCCAGCGAGGTCAGCGCCAGCAGCGCGAGGAAGGCGAAGATCGCATATTCGTAGGGCACGCCAGTGATAGTGTTGAATACGATCCCGAAGCCCACGACCTGCAGGTGGCAGAAGATGAAATACCCCACCAGCATCAGCACGGCGACGATCAACTGCAGCACGCTCACGCGCTGGAACGGCTCGTAGCGCATGCGAATGAATTCGGGAAAGGTGCGGGCCGGCAACTCGGGACGTCGCACCCGCTGGGCGAGGATCGGCATCACCGCAGTGGCGAGGAACCAGCCCGCCACCCAGCCGATGATCGCTGCGACGCCGGTGCGATACAGATAACCCGGCACGCCCATGACCGAGGCCACGCTGACCCAGGTGGCGACCGAGGTGCCGACCCCCAGCAGCAGCCCCATGCGGTGGCCGCCCGTGGTGAAATCGGAGAGCGACTCCACCTGCCTCGCGCTCGCGATGCAGGTCCAGACCAAGAAGAGCAGGTAGACGCCGAAGACGACGACATGAGAGCTGTTCATCGCCGCGCCTCACTCGTAACCAAAGAACTTGCCGGTCGCGCCCCAGCGGCGCACGCCCGATTTCTCGATCTTCGCGCAAAGACAGAGCGAGACCGCGATACAGAACACGACGCTCGCGCCCCAGAACATCAATGCAATCCACATAGGTCTTCCCTCTTGTTATTGTCTGGAATGACTGCTAGCGAATAAGGTGTCAGAAAAATCCGCACCCAATAAGGTTCTGAGCGGACAGAATCAGGGGGTTAGCGGACATAAAAAGAAGAAGATGAGGGTCTCGATGCAACCCCGCCTACCCCTGCCTGACGAACGAATCTATACGCCCTACAAGATCAGCGCGCTCGTCGAGGTGCTCGAAGCCCAGGGCGTTTCGCCTGCTGAGTGCCTCATGGGCAGCGGCGTCGAGGTCGACGACCTCGCCGACCCCTTCGCGCAGACATCCATACGCCAGTACATGACCGTCTGCGCCAATGCCCTGGTGCTGTCACGTGATCCCGCAACGCCCTTCGAAGCGGGAACCCGCCTGCACGTCTCCGCCTACGGCATCTATGGCTATGCTTTGCTGTCCTGCCTGTCGCTTCGCGACTACTTCAGGCTGGCGAAACGGTTCCGCCGCCTCGCCACCCCACCCATGACCGTCGAATGGGACGAAAACGAGAACGAGGTGCGCTGGTTCGTCAACGATGTCTTCGTACTGAACCCTGACCCGGCGCTCCGGCAATTTCTCTTCGAGAAACAGTTCAGCATCAACGTGACCCACCTTCAGGACGTGGTGGGCCAACCCTACCCGCCCTTGCGGGCCTGCTTTTCCTATCCTGCGCCGCCCCATGCCGAGCTCTATGCCCGCTATCTGAACTGCCCCTGCTTCTTTGCTCAGCCCTTCTGCGAGCTGGCCTACGACCGCGCCATTCTCGAGCGCAAACCCGTGCTGGCTCATCCGCTGACGTCCGTGCTGGTGCAGGAAACCTGTGACCGGCTGATCGGCCAGACCAGGATCGCCTCAGGCACGGCGGGCTCCGTCTACCGCTTGCTGATGGATCGTCCAGGTCAGTTCCCGGACATGGAAGCGGCGGCACGGATGGTCAACATGACCAGCCGTACGCTGCGTCGCCGGCTGGACGCCGAAGCCACATCCTTCCAGGCGATCCGTGACGAAGTGCGCTTGAAGCTGGCGCAGGAGTACCTGGGCGCGAACCGGATGAGCCTCCTGGATACGGCGATGCTCCTGGGGTTTTCAGACGTCGCCGGCTTCAGGAAGGCGCTCAAGCGCTGGACGGGCAAAGGGCCCGATCAATTCCGCAAATCCTTGTGAAAGGCGAGAGCGGATGCCCTGCACGGCCTGACTCCGATGCATCGCAGATGCATGCCCCCTGCGGCCAGACGCGACCACTGGCCGGCGCCTGGTAAACCAAAGACGACTCGGCCACCGAAGCGGTGACCGGGCCGAGCCTGAGCGATGCACCAAGCGAGCCACCTCACTTTCGCCCTCAGCCATTTCCTTGGCGACGAGAAAACTCTCGCCTTCGATCGCAACGCCGGCTATCCCCGCTACCGTCGCCCACGGCCCGGAGGATCGAAATTTCTTATCCCCTGTGCACGTCTTAATTTGTTGGACGCCAACCGGGTGCCCCTCAACAATGCCCAAAACCACCGCCTCCGCCCGAAGGATCGGACACTCGGCGCAAACCAACAGAGTCCCCTATGAAGAACCTGCTTCTGAACTGCGACATCGGCGAAAGCTTCGGCGCCTGGACCATGGGCCTGGACGCCGAGGTCATGCCCTACATCGACTGCGCCAACATTGCCTGCGGTTTCCATGCCTCGGACCCCAGCGTGATGCGCAAGACCGTGGCCCTGGCCGTGGCCCATGACGTACGCATCGGCGCGCACACCGCCTATCAGGACCTGGTCGGCTTCGGCCGTCGCTCGATGGACTGCACGCCGCAGGAAGTCGAAGACCTGATGCTCTACCAGATCGGTGCGCTGGAAGGCATCTGCCGCAGCCAGGGCACGCGTGTCAGCTACGTCAAACCGCACGGTGCGCTGTATCAGGACATGATGCGCAAACCCGCCACCCTGCGCGCGGTGATGAGCGCCGTGGCCAGGTACGACCGCCAGCTGCCGCTGATGCTGATGTGTACCCGCGACAACAGTGCCGCCCAGGCACTGGGCGAGGAATTCGGCCTGAGCCTGTGGTTCGAGGCTTTCGCCGACCGCGCCTACGACGCCGCCGGCTTCCTGGTCAGCCGCAGCCTGCCGGGTGCCGTGCATCACGACAGCGAGGTGATCGTCAGCCAGGCGCTGACCCTGGCGCGTGGCGAGGCCCTGCAGGCCAGCGACGGCAGCGCACTGCAGCTGGCCGCGCAGACGCTGTGCGTGCATGGCGACAACGCCGGTTCGGTCGCCGCCGTCAGGCGCATCCGCCAGGCCTTCGACAGCCTGGTTCAGGCATGAAGGCGCCCAACGCCAGGCTGGAAGTCGCCGGCATCGACAGCCTGATCCTGCGCCTGTTCGACTTCATCG
>CAMPIF010000084.1 GCA_946886245.1 Ectopseudomonas composti
GATTCTGGAGGCCGAGACCGCCGGCTTTGGCGCCTCCGGGCGCAACGGCGGCTGGCTGATGGGCAACCTGCTCGGCGAAGATCGCCTGCTGGCCGGTCTGCCAGCGACCGAGCGCAAGGCGTCCTTCGATCTGCTGCACGGCATTCCCGATGAAGTGGCCTCGGTGGTTGCCCGGGAAGGTATCGACTGCGACCTGCGCAAGGGCGGCGTGCTGTATTGCGCCGCGCGCTATCCCGAGCAGGAAGTGCGCCTGCGTGAATATCTCGACGAACTGCGTGCGTTGGGCCTGAGCGAAGAGGATTACCGCTGGATGGCGCCCAGCGAACTGGCCGCACAGTTGCGCCTGGTCAATGCCTACGGCGCGCTGTACAGCCCGCATTGCGCGACGATCCAGCCGGCCAAGCTGGTGCGGGGGCTGGCGCGCTGCGTCGAGGGCCTGGGTGTCGAACTCTACGAGCGCAGCCCGGTGATCGACTGGCAGCCCGGCCTGGTGCGCACGGCTCATGGGCGCGTCACGGCTGATTGGGTGGTGCCGGCCATCGAAGGTTACGCTGCCAGCTTGCCGCCGCTGGGCAATCACCAGTTGCCGGTGCAGAGCCTGATCGTCGCCACCGAACCGCTGCCGGCGGACGTCTGGGCCGGTATCGGCCTGGAGCGAGGACAGGCGTTCAGCGAATTCAGCCGTCAGGTCACCTATGGCCAGCGCAGCCTCGATGATCGGCTGATCTTCGGTGCGCGCGGTGGTTATCGCTTTGGCGGACGCCTGCGCAGCGACTTCAACCTTACCGAGGGCGAGTTGGGCCTGCGCCGCTACCTGATGGGAGAAATCTTCCCGCAGTTGCGCAATGTGCGTTTGACCCATTCCTGGGGCGGCAACCTGGGCATGGCGCGGCGCTTCCAGCCGCACATGCTGCGCGACACCCGCAACCGCATCGCGCTGTCTGGCGGTTATGGCGGCGAGGGGGTCGGTGCCACCAACCTGGGCGGGCGCACCCTGGCCGATCTGATTCTTGGCCGCGACAGCGAGCTGCTGCGCCAGCCTTGGGTATTGAGTGACAGCCCGATTTCCAGCCTGCGGCGCTGGGAGCCCGAACCCTGCCGCTGGCTTGGCTACAACGCCATCATCCGCAGCTTCGTCCATGAGGACGAGGTGCTCGCCAACCCGCGCAGCCCGGCCTGGCGCCGGCGTCTGGCGCAAGCGGTGGCGGCGCGCATGGAAGGCCTGATGGGCTGAGCGAGTGCCAGCCGTCCTTTGATCCGGAGTCCACATGAACATCACCCATTTTCGTGACACCCCCAACGTCGCCCTGGACGCGTCCAACCCGGTCGCCGTGCCCCTGAGCAAGCCGGTGGCAGTTACCTCGACCACCAGCGTCGAGCGCAGTGACGGCGTAGAGACCGGTATCTGGGAATGCACGCCGGGGCGCTGGCGCCGGCAGATCGTCCAGCAGGAGTTCTGCCACTTCGTGGCGGGGCGTTGCACCTTCACCCCTGACGGCGGCGAGCCCATCGAGATTCGCGCCGGCGACGCGCTGATGATGCCGGCCAATACCCTCGGCATCTGGGACATACAAGAAACGGTGCGCAAGACCTATGTGCTGATCTTCTGAGTCAGCATTTTTCAGTACTGCCTAGAACAACAACTCACGAGGTATCCCATGCTGAAGAAACTCCTGCCGTGCCTGATCCTGGCCGGCACCGCTCATGCCGCCGATAGCGTGCGCATCTACAACTGGACCGACTACATCGCCCCGGGCACCCTCAAGCAGTTCGAAAAGAGCAGCGGCCTGGGTACCCATTACGACGTCTACGACAGCAACGAGACCCTGGACGCCAAGCTGATGGCCGGCCGTTCAGGTTACGACGTGGTCTTTCCTTCCAACCACTTCATGGCCCGGCAGATTCAGGGCGGTGCGTTGAAGAAGCTCGACCGCAGCAAGCTGCCGAACTGGAACAACCTCAACCCGGTGCTGATGAAGACGCTGGAGGTGAACGATCCGGGCAACGAGCACGGCTTCCCCTATCTGTGGGGCAGCACCGGTATCGGCTACAACGTCGACAAGGTGCGCGCAGTGCTGGGCGATGACGCGAAGATGGACAGCTGGGACGTACTGTTCGACCCGGCCAAGCTGGCCAAACTCAACGAGTGTGGCGTGGCGATCCTCGACAACGGCCCGGAAATGCTGCCAATCGCCCTGCATCACCTGGGCCTGCCACACCACAGCAAGAACCCCGAGGACTACCAGCGTGCCGAGGCGCTGCTGATGGAGATGCGCAAGAACGTGCGTTATTTCCATTCCTCCAAGTACGTCGGCGATCTGGCCAACGGCGAGATCTGCATGGCCGTGGGCTTCTCCGGCGACATCATGCAGGCCGGTGCGCGCGCTACGGAAGCGGGCAACGGCGTGAAGATCCAGTACGAGATTCCCAAGGAAGGCGCGCCGATCTGGTTCGACATGGTGGCCATGCCGGTCGATGCCGGCAACGAGGAGGGTGCTTACGCCTTCATGAACGACCTGCTGCAGCCCGAAGTGATGGCGGCCATCAGCAATCACGTGAAGTACGCCAACGGTAATGCCAAGGCCGACGCTCTGGTCGACCCGGCGCTGAAGGCGGACCCGACCGTGTATCCGCCGGAGTCGGTGATGGACAAGCTGTACACCCTGGAGGCCATGCCGCTGAAGATCGATCGGGTGCGCACGCGTATCTGGAGCAAGGTGAAGAGCGGCGTCTGAGCGTCTACTCGATGAAAAAAGCCCCGGCATGCCGGGGCTTTTCCTGTGCGTCATTCAATCGCTCATGGTTCAGACCTTGAAACGACCAAGCAGGCGATCCTGCTGCCCGACCTGCTCCACCATCGAGGCGCACTGGCGCACCTGCTGCTCGGCGCCGCCGGCCAGTTCGTGGCTGATGTCGCGAATGTTGGTGGTGTTGCGGTTGATCTCCTCGGTGGTCGCGCTCTGTTCTTCGGCCGCCGTGGCGATCTGCAGGTTCATGTCGTTGATGCGGGTGATCGCCTCACGGATACGGCCGAGCATGTCGTTGGCCGCGCCGGCGTCCTCGGCGGTCTTGCTGGCCGTGTCGCGGCTCTGCTGCATACGGCTTTCGGCCTGGCGTACACCGCCTTGCAGCTGATCGATCATCTGGCGGATTTCCTGAGTCGCCTGCTGCGTGCGTGAAGCCAGCGAGCGCACTTCATCGGCCACCACGGCAAAGCCACGGCCGGACTCGCCGGCGCGCGCTGCTTCGATGGCGGCGTTCAGTGCCAGCAGATTGGTCTGTTCGGCGATGCTGGTGATCACCTGCAGGATCGACTCGATGTTGTGGCTGAGCTTGGCCAGTTCGTTGATCGCGTGGCTGGTTTCGTCCATTTCGTTGGCCAGGTGGCGAATCGCCGAACTCGATTGCGACACCACGCGCACGCCATTCTCGGTTTCTTCGTTGGCGGCAACGGCAGCCTGGGCTGCGGCCTGGGCATTGCGTGCCACCTCTTCGGCGGTGGAGGCCATTTCCTGCATGGCGGTGGCCAGCTGATCCAGCTCCTGCAGCTGTTCCTGCAGGCGGCGGGCGGCCTGCTCCGACTCGTTCGAAGTCAGGGCCGTGCTTTCGCGGACCTGGTGCGAGCTGCCCATGACGTCGCCAATCAACGTCTGCAGGGTCTGCAGGAAGCGGTTGAACTCCTGCGACAGCTCGCCGATCTCGTCGTTGCTGGTGATCGCCAGGCGGCGCGTCAGGTCACCTTCGCCGCTGTTGATCTCACGCAACGAGGTGCTGAGCAGGCTCAGCGGCTTGAGCAGGCTGTTCATCAGCAGGCCCAGCACCACCAGGCTGATGGCCACGCCGACCAGGGTACCGACCACGGCCAGCCAGGTCAGGCGGTTGGCTTCGGCCATCACCACGCTCTCGTCCAGCACCACGCCGATGTACCAGTCCATGCCCCGCAGGTTGGGTAGCGGGGTGAAGGAGACCAGCAGGTTCTTGCCACCGGCTTCGACTTCGCGCAGTTCCTTGCCCAGCGCCGGAGTCTGGCCGTCGAACAGGTCGCTGTAGGACTTGCCGTTGTACTCGGCATTGGGGTGGGAAATGACATTGCCCGAACGACTGAGCAGGAAGGCGTAGCCGGCCCCATTGAAGTCCAGGGTGTTGACTGCATCGGCGACCGATTGCAGGCGGATATCGCCTCCGAACACGCCGAGGAACTGGCCGGCGTCGCTGATCCGGGCCACGGCGGAAATGAGGATTTCATTGGTGGTGGAGTCGACGTAGGGTTCGGTCAGCACTGCCTGGTTGCCAGCCTTGCCGGTCGCGTACCAGGGGCGCTTGCGTCCGTCCCAGTCGGCACTGGGTTTCCAGTCGTCGCTGTTCTTGATCGGTTTGCCGTCGGCTTCCAGTGCACCGAAAACCAGAATGAACTCGCTTTTGAGCAGCGGTGCGTTGAATACGCGCTGGTTTTCCTCCGGGCTGTAGTTGCTGTCGATGGTCTGCGACATCAGGTCAATCAGACGCAGTTTGGCGTTTAGCCAATTCTCGATCTGCCTGGCCAGGGCATTGCTCGATTCGGCAATGCTCGACTCGACCTGACTGCGCAGGGTGTCGCGAACCTGGCTGACCTGGGACAGCGACAGCAAGCTGGTGGTGAGGAACAGCACGGTAGCGGCGGCGATACCGACCTTGTGGGCGATTTTCATGAATGGGCTCCTGGGCGCCAAGACGACGGGGCTGCATCCATGCAATGCGGTTCTTTGCAAACCTAGTACAGTGCTGGCGTTTTGCCTGCTGGACGTGTGGTCTCTCTGTACGCTTCTGTATCGGTTCGCAGGCGCCGTTCTTGAGCCGTAGAATTTCGCGCGTTGTCAGTCGCGCTTTCTGTGCAGGCGACTGGTATTGACCACATCCACCGCGCGGGCGCGCAATTGGCCGCAACCGCCGTCGACATCCTGGCCGGCCGAGTTGCGCACCTTGGTCAGCACGCCACGGCTGTGCAGATAGCGCACCATCTCGACGATGCGCTCGCCGTCGGGACGCTGGTAGTCGTCGGCTTCCAGGCTGTTGTAGGGGATCAGGTTGAGCACGGCGAACTTGCCCTTGAACAGGCGCAGGATATTGTCCATCTCTTCCTGGCTGTCGTTGATGCCCTTGAGCAGGGTCCACTGGTACTGGATCGGGTAGTCGATGGTGCGCGCGTAGGCCTCGCCCAGTTCCACCAGCTCTTCGGGATCGATGCGCGGCGCCTTGGGCAGCAGGCGCTGGCGCAGTTCGGCGTTGGTGGTATGCAGTGACAGCGCCAGTGCAGGGCGCACGCGCTGCTTGGGCAGGCGCTCGAACACCCGTGGGTCGCCAACGGTGGAGAACACCAGGTTGCGCTGACCGATGCCGCCCTCGGTGCCGAGCAGGTCGATGGCATCAAGCACGTTGTCGAGGTTGTGCGCCGGCTCGCCCATGCCCATGAACACCACTTTCTTCACCGGACGAAAGCGCCTGCCCAGGGCGACCTGGGCGACCATTTCGGCGCTGCTGAGCTGGCGCAGCAGGCCGCTCTTGCCGGTCATGCAGAACACGCAGGCCACGGCGCAGCCCACCTGGCTGGAGATGCACAGGCCATCGCGCGGCAGCAGTACGCTTTCCACCATCTGTTTGTCGGCCAACTCCACCAGCAGGCGTGCCGAGCCATCGGCGCCAGGGTGTTCGGAACGCAGCCGGGCCAGTGCATCCAGTTCGCTGGCGATGGCCGGCAACCCTTCGCGTACCGTCAGTGGCAGGAAGTTCTCGGTCTTCTGGTGCTTGGTGCCGGTATCCAACGCCTTGCCCTGCAGCCAGGCACGGGTGATGCGCCCGATATGCTGGGGTTTGGCGCCAAGGTCGGCGAGGCGTTGGTTGAGTTCGGTGAGCTGCATGGGGCGCGCATGCTATCACTTGGCCGTGGGAGCGACCACGTCGAAGCGCAGCACGCCGATCATCTGCCCGGCTTCGGTAACGACCCGCACCTGCCAGCGGCCTTCGGGCGAGGCCGGGAAGTTGAGTTTGTGCGTCCAGGCGCGATAGCCCTCCTTGCGTCCCCCGCTGATGTCCAGCGCAATGCGCTCGACTTCCTGGCCGTTGTGCTGCCAGACGTGGTAGATGCGCTCGTTGAGGCCGCGTGGCGCGTTGATCGAGGTGTAGGCGTAGAGTCCGTCGGCGCGTAGTCGTTCCGGGCTGATCTGTTGCAGGCTCTCGCCAGGCGTACGTTGCGCGCCGTCGAAATGGTCGCTGATCGCCACCTCGGTCAGCCACAGCGTTGCCGGTGGCACCCAGCTCCGCGCCATCCAGCCGGCGCTGGCCATCGCCAGCGGCAGAGCGGCCAGCAGCACGATACGTCGCCAGCCAGCGAAGCCGATCAGGCCGGGCAGGCTCGGCAGCGCCAGCACCGTGGCGACCAGCAGGGCGATGCGGTAGCTCTGCGGCGTGCTGAGGTGAAAGATGATCGGCAGCGCGGTTAGCATCACCGCGAACAGCGCCAGGCTGTGAAAGATCAGCAGCAGCCAGCGGCGCGGCGCCAGCCAGCGGTAGTAGATCGGGTCGGTGATCGAGGCCAGGGCGGCGATCGCCAGCAGGCCGCTGAACAGTAACTGCCCGCTGTTCCAGGTGGTGGTGATGAAGAAGAAGGGCAGGACGAAGAACAGGCTTTCCTGGTGGATCATCTGCGTGCCATAGCGCAGCAGCGGCAGCGGCAACTCGAAGCCGAAGCGCCGGGCAATGCGTTCGCGCAGCAGGTTCTCCAGGATCAACCAGACCCAACTGACCAGCAACACCACGCCCAGCACCTTGGCCAGATGCGCCTGGCGGTCGACCAGGAGAAAACTGGCCACGCCCGAGCAGAAGCCGAACAGGGCGACCAGGCCCGGGTAACGGCGCAGCAGGGCGATCAGCGTGGGGATGCGGTCGAGCACGACTTTCATGGCAGCGGCAAATGGCAGTGTTGGGCGCGCATCCTAGGTAGCGCGAGCCTTGGCTGCAAGCGAGTCGTCAGCTGTGCTGGCGGTGCCGGGCCGCTTGCGGCAATATTGCGCCCCCGTTTCACCACCGAGTCCGAAAACGATGAAATTCATCCATCAACGCGAGCATCTGGAAGAGGGCGATCTGGTGGTCATCCAATGTTCGCAGCCCTGCAACATCCGCCTGATGAACGATGCCAACTTCCGCGCGTTCAGGAATCGTGGTCGTCACAGCTATCACGGCGGCGCCTTCATCAAGTTCCCGGCGAAGATCCGCGTGCCCTCCAGCGGTTTCTGGAACATCACGCTGGATACCGTGAGCCGTAAAGCGGTGAGCGTGACGCGCAAGCCGCAGATGGAATACAGCATCAAGATCGTCCGTCGCCCGGGCGCTTGATGGCGAGACCCATGCCGTACGTCGCACGGCGCTGAAGAAATAGACTAAACGAGGTCATGCCGGACGAAGTCAGAACCGATGAACCCAGAAAAAGGAGAGTCAGTATGCTGAAGTTTCTCGGAGGAACCGTCGGTGTCATTTTCATCATCGGCCTGATCGTGGTGATTGGCTTGCTGTCACTGATCTTCTAGGCAATCAACAGCCCCGCTGCCTGCAGCGGGGCCGATCGCATTCAGAGCCTCTCGCGCTGGTTGCCCTGGTGTTGTTCGCACGTCATGAAGCCCTTGCTGTCGACCCGACCATCGACGTCGAAATCCACGTAATAGGGCTGTTCCAGGCCGTCGACATTGAGCACATAGTTGTTGCAGGTGCCGCCTGTGACGCTGTTACGCACGTCCGAAGAGGGGGGGCCACCGAGGGTGCGCACCTGCTCCTGAGTCATGCCATCGTCGACCTGCTTGACCAGTGGCTCGTTGCGAAAGGTCAGGTAATCGGCCGGGTTCTCGAAGGTCGAGCAACCGCTCACCGCGGTCGCTACGGCCAGTACTGCAAGGCTGTGCTTGTACATGTCATCGCTCCGTCGATTGAGCCGAAATGGCTCGACATGTTTTGGAGCTGCGCTCATGCAGGAGAGTTCGAGTATTTCGATGATCGGCGCGACTCGCCTCGCGGTCGTCGCTTCGCGCATGAAAAGAGCCCGCGAATGCGGGCTCTTTTCAATCAGTCGTCGTAGCCGAGGTTCGGCATCAGCCAGCGTTCACTGACGGCGACGTCCTGACCTTTGCGCTTGCTGTACTGCTCGATCTGATCCTTGTCGACCTTGCCCACGGCAAAATACTGCGCTTCGGGGTGGGCGAAGTACCAACCTGACACCGCCGCCGCCGGGAACATGGCGTAGTGCTCGGTGAGGAACACGCCGCTCTTGCCGGCCTTGTGGTAGTCGGCCTCGGGGTCGAGCAGCTTGAACAGCGTGGCCTTCTCGGTGTGATCCGGGCAGGCCGGGTAGCCGGGGGCGGGGCGGATGCCCTTGTACTGCTCGCGGATCAGCGCTTCGTTGTCCAGCTGCTCGTCCCTGGCATACCCCCAGTATTCCTTGCGCACGCGCTCGTGCAGCCATTCGGCGCAAGCTTCGGCAAGGCGGTCGGCCAGGGCCTTGACCATGATCGCGTTGTAATCGTCGCCCTTGGCCTCGTAAGCCTTGGCCACTTCCTCGGCGCCGATGCCAGCAGTGGTGATGAAACCGCCGACGTAGTCGGTCACGCCGCTGTCCTTGGGCGCGACGAAGTCGGCCAGCGACAGGTTCGGCTTGCCATCGGGCTTGATGGTTTGCTGACGCAGGTGGTGCAGGGTGGCCAACTGCTCGCCATCGTTCCCATACACCTCGATATCGTCGTCGCGCACCTGATTGGCCGGCCAGAAACCCAGCACCGCGCGCGCCTTGATCAGCTTCTCGTCGATGAGTTTTTTCAGCAGTTGCCGGGCATCGGCAAACAAGGCGGTGGCCGCTTCGCCGACGACTTCATCGGTGAGGATACGCGGGTATTTGCCGGCCAGGTCCCAGGAGATGAAGAAGGGCGTCCAGTCGATGTACTCGGCCAGCACGTTGAGGTCGATATCATCCAGCACCTTGACGCCGGTGAAGCTCGGCTTCGGTGCGCTATAGCTCGGCCAGTCGAACTTCGGCTTGTTGGCGATGGCGTTGTCGTAACTCAGGCGCTCGGTGCGCGAGGCGCGCGCGGAGGTACGCTCACGCACGACCACGTATTCGTCGCGGGTACGCTGCACGAAGTCGGGTTTGAGTTCCTTGGACAGCAGCTGGGTGGCCACGCCGACGGCGCGCGAAGCGTCGGTGACGTAAACCACCGCGTCGTTGCTGTACTGCGGGTCGATCTTCACCGCCGTGTGCGCCTTGGAGGTGGTGGCGCCGCCGATCATCAGCGGCAGGGTGAAGCCCTGGCGCTGCATTTCCTTGGCAACGTGGACCATCTCGTCCAGCGACGGGGTGATCAGGCCGGACAGGCCGATGATGTCGCATTTTTCGGCGATGGCGGTCTGCAGGATCTTCTCCGCCGGCACCATCACGCCCAGGTCGACGATGTCGTAGCCGTTGCAGCCTAGTACCACGCCGACGATGTTCTTGCCGATGTCGTGCACGTCACCCTTGACCGTGGCCATGAGGATCTTGCCCTTGGCTTCCGGCTTGTCACCTTTCTCTGCTTCGATGAAGGGAATCAGGTGCGCCACGGCCTGCTTCATCACCCGGGCGGACTTGACCACCTGGGGCAGGAACATCTTGCCCGAGCCGAACAGGTCGCCAACGATGTTCATGCCGCTCATCAGCGGGCCTTCGATGACTTCGATGGGACGCGCGCACTGCTGGCGGCACTCCTCGGTGTCTTCGACGATGAAGGCAGTGATGCCCTTGACCAGCGCGTGTTCCAGGCGCTTGACGACCGACAGCGAACGCCACTCTTCGTTTTCGACTTCCTTGGCGGCGCCGTCACCCTTGTATTGGTCGGCGATGGCCAGCAGGGCGTCGGTGCCGCCGGGTGTGCGGTTGAGCACCACGTCCTCGACCCTGTCGCGCAGCTCCTTGGGAATCTCGTCGTAGATTTCCAGCTGGCCGGCGTTGACGATGCCCATGGTCAGGCCATTCTGGATCGCGTAGTAGAGGAACACCGAGTGGATCGCCTCGCGCACCGGGTTGTTGCCGCGGAACGAGAACGACACGTTGGACACGCCGCCCGAGCTCAGTGCATAGGGCAGGTTGTCGCGAATGAAGGCGCAGGCCTCGATGAAATCGACCGCGTAGTTGTTGTGTTCCTCGATGCCGGTGGCGACGGCGAAGATGTTCGGGTCGAAGATGATGTCTTCCGGCGGGAAGCCCACTTCATTGACCAGAATGTCATAGCTGCGCTGGCAGATTTCCTTCTTGCGTGCAGCGGTGTCGGCCTGTCCGGCTTCATCGAAGGCCATCACCACCACGGCGGCGCCGTAGCGCTTGCACAGCTTGGCGTGGTGCTTGAACTGCTCCACGCCTTCCTTCATCGAGATGGAGTTGACGATGCCCTTGCCCTGGATGCACTTGAGGCCGGCTTCGATCACCTCCCACTTCGAGGAGTCGATCATGATCGGCACGCGGGAGATGTCCGGCTCGCCGGCAATCAGGTTGAGGAACCTGACCATGGCGGCTTTCGAGTCGAGCATGCCCTCGTCCATGTTGATGTCGATCACCTGGGCACCGGCTTCCACCTGCTGCAGGGCGACTTCCAGCGCCTCGGTGTAGTTTTCTTCACGGATCAGGCGGGCGAACTTGGCCGAACCGGTGATGTTGGTGCGCTCGCCGACGTTGACGAACAGCGAGTTGCGGTCGATGGTGAAGGGCTCGAGGCCGGACAGGCGGCAGGCCTTGGGTATGTCCGGGATCACGCGTGGCGGGTACTTGGCCACGGCCTCGGCGATGGCCTGGATATGCCCCGGCGTAGTGCCGCAGCAACCGCCGATGATATTCAGAAAACCGCTGGCGGCGAACTCTTCGACCACCGCAGCCATCTCGGCGGGCGATTCGTCGTACTCACCGAAGGCATTGGGCAGGCCGGCGTTGGGGTGGGCGGACACGAAGGTGTCGGCCTTGGTCGACAATTCTTCCAGGTAGGGGCGCAGGTCCTTGGCGCCAAGGGCGCAGTTCAGACCGACGGAGATTGGCTTGGCGTGTCGCACCGAGTTCCAGAATGCCTCGGTGGTCTGGCCGGACAGCGTACGGCCGGAGGCATCGGTGATGGTGCCGGAAATCATGATCGGCAGCTCGACGCTGTCTTCGTCGAAGACCTGCTGCACGGCGAAGATCGCTGCCTTGGCGTTCAAGGTGTCGAAGATGGTCTCGATCAGGATCAGGTCGGCGCCGCCGGCGATCAGGCCGCGAGTGGCCTCGGTGTAGTTGTCGACCAGTTCGTCGAAGGTGACGTTGCGGTAGCCGGGATCGTTGACGTCCGGGGAGATCGAACAGGTCCGACTGGTCGGGCCCAGCACACCGGCGACGAAGCGCGGGCGATCCGGGGTTTCCAACGTCTTGGCATCGGCCACTTCACGGGCTACGCGGGCACCGGCCAGGTTCAGCTCATAGGCCAGGCTTTCCATGCCGTAGTCGGCCTGGGACACCTGGGTGGCATTGAAAGTGTTGGTTTCCAGGATGTCGGCGCCGGCATCCAGATAGGC
>CAMPIF010000085.1 GCA_946886245.1 Ectopseudomonas composti
GAGTACGGGGTTAGACATGCAGACCGAAGACGAAGAGATCGCGCAACTGAAGGACTGGTGGAATCGTAACGGCAAGCCTTTGCTGGCCGGTGGCGCACTGGCACTGGTAGCCGTATTCGGCTGGCAGGGCTGGCAGAAATACCAGGACAATCAGGCGCAAGGGGCCTCGGTGCTTTACCAGCAACTGCTGGAAACCGCGTTGGACCCGGCCGGCAAGCCCGACGCCGCGAAGGTTGCCGAATTGGCCGGCAAGCTCGACAACGAGTTCGGCGGTACCCACTACGCCCAGTACGGCAGCCTGTTCGTCGCCAAGGTCGCCGTCGAAGCGGACCGCCTCGACGATGCCGCTGCAGCGCTGCAGCGCGTACTCGACAAGCCTGCCGACGCCACGCTCGGTGAGCTGGCACGTCAGCGTCTGGCGCGTGTGCTGGCTGCGCAGGACAGGACCGATGATGCGCTGAAGCTGCTCGATGCCCAGGTCGAGGATGCCTTCCTCGCCAGCCGTGAAGAACTCAAGGGTGACCTGCTGGTACAGCTGGGTCGCAGCGATGACGCGCACGCTGCCTATCAGAAGGCCAAGGATGCACTGGCCGAAGACGCCGCTGTCGGCGGTCTGCAGATGAAGCTGGACGACCTGGCAAAAGGGGATGCGTGACGTGATGCGTTGGAAGAATGCCGCACTGCTGGCTCTGGCCGTTCTGGTCGTGGGTTGCAGCAGCAATAGCAAGAAGGAACTGCCGCCCGCCGAACTGACCAAATTCGACGAAGAAGTCGAGTTGCGCACCGAGTGGAGTCGCTCTGTCGGTGACGGTCAGGGCGAAACCTTCAACATGCTGGTACCGGCCATCGAGGGCGAGGTGATCTACGCCGCCGACGTCGAGGGCCTGGTCATGGCCATGGACCGCACCAGCGGCAAGGTCATCTGGCGCAAGAAACTCGAAATCCCGGTTTCCGGCGCCATTGGTGTCGGCTACGGCCAGGTGCTGGTCGGTACGCTCAAGGGCGAAGTGATCGCGCTCGACTCCAGCGACGGTGAAGAACAGTGGCGCTCGCGCGTGACCAGCGAAGTGCTGGCTGCGCCGGCCAGCAACGGCGATATCGTCGTGGTGCAGACCCAGGACGATCGCCTGATCGCCTTCGATGCCAGCACCGGTAGCCAGCGCTGGATCGTCGAGAACACCCCGGCCGTACTGACCCTGCGCGGCACTGGCGCTCCGCTGGTGACCAACCGTCTGGTGGTGGCTGGCCTGTCCAGTGGCAAGGTGGTCGCGGTCGACGCCCAGCGCGGCCTGCCTATGTGGGAACAGCGTGTGGCCATTCCGCAGGGTCGTTCCGAGCTGGAGCGCGTGGTGGACATCGACGGCGGCCTGCTGCTGTCCGGTGGCACTGTCTACGCGGTGAGCTACCAGGGCCGAGTCGTGGCCATGGACCTGGAATCCGGTCGTGTGCTGTGGCAACGCGAGGCCTCGAGTTCGGTAGGCGTCGCTCAGGGCTTCGGCAACGTGTACGTCAGCCATGCCAGCGGCACCGTCGAAGGTATCGACGAGCGCAGTGCCTCGGCGTTGTGGAGCAACGACTCCCTGGCGCGTCGTCAGCTGTCGGCACCGCAAGTGTTCTCCAGTTATGTGGCCGTGGGCGATGTGGAAGGCTATCTGCATCTGCTGAGCCAGGTCGATGGCCGTTTCGTCGGTCGTACCCGTATCGACAGCGATGGCCTGCGTGCCCAGCCGTTGGTGGTCGGGGATTGGCTGTACGTCTATGGCAACAGCGGCAAGTTGGTGGCACTGACCATCAAATGAACCGACTATGCTGCATCCAGACCTGAGTCTTGGATGCCGCAGCGCAACAGATTCCGGCCGCTGCCCCTGCAGCGGCCTTTGCATTTTCTGAATTAACTCAAGTGGAGAGCCTGATGGTTCCCGTAATTGCCCTGGTGGGCCGGCCGAACGTCGGCAAGTCCACACTCTTCAACCGCCTGACCCGCAGCCGCGACGCCATCGTCGGCGACCTGTCCGGTCTGACCCGCGACCGCCAGTATGGCGAGGCGAAGTGGCAGGGGCGCACCTATATCGTGATCGACACCGGTGGTATTTCCGGTGACGAAGAAGGCATCGACGCGAAGATGGCCGAGCAGTCGCTGCAGGCCATCGAAGAGGCCGATGCCGTGCTGTTCCTGGTGGACGCGCGCGCCGGCATGACCGCTTCCGACCAGATGATCGGTGAGCACCTGCGCCGTCGTAACAAGCAGAGCTTCCTGGTGGTGAACAAGGTCGATAACCTCGACGTCGACCTGGCCCGTGCCGAGTTCAGCCCCATGGGCCTGGGCGAGCCGCTGGCGATTGCCGGTGCTCATGGCCGTGGCATCACCCAGATGCTCGAAGTGGTGCTTGGCGCCTTCCCCAAGGATGCCGGCGAGCCGGAAGAGGGCGCCGAAGAAGAGGAAGAGGTGCTCGAAGGCCAGGAAGCCAAGCGCATTCCCGGTCCGAGCGAGAAGGACGGCATCAAGCTCGCCATCATCGGCCGCCCCAACGTGGGCAAGTCGACCCTGGTCAACCGCATGCTGGGTGAAGAGCGGGTCATCGTCTATGACCAGGCCGGCACCACCCGCGACAGCATCTACATCCCGTTCGAGCGTGACGACGAGAAGTACACGCTGATCGATACCGCAGGCGTGCGCCGTCGCGGCAAGATCTTCGAGGCCGTGGAGAAGTTCTCCGTGGTCAAGACGCTGCAGGCCATTCAGGACTCCAACGTCGTGGTGTTCGTCATGGACGCCCGCGAAGGGGTGGTCGACCACGACCTCAACCTGCTCGGCTTCGTGCTGGAAAGCGGCCGCGCCCTGGTCATCGCCCTGAACAAGTGGGACGGCATGGATCAGGGCCAGAAGGATTACGTGAAGACCGAGCTGGAGCGCCGGCTGTTCTTCGTCGACTTCGCCGATATCCACTTCATCTCGGCGTTGCACGGCACTGGTGTCGGCCATCTGTACAAATCGGTGCAGGCCTCGTTCAAGTCGGCCATCACTCGCTGGCCCACCAGCCGCCTGACGCAGATTCTCGAAGATGCCGTCAGCGACCACGCGCCGCCTCTGGTCAACGGTCGCCGCATCAAGCTGCGCTATGCCCACCTGGGGGGCGCCAACCCGCCGCTGATCGTGATCCACGGTAACCAGGTCGACGCGGTCCCGCGTGCCTACTCCCGCTACCTGGAAAACACCTTCCGCCGCGTGCTGAAACTGGTCGGTACGCCGATCCGCATCGAGTACAAGGGGGGCGAGAACCCCTACGAGGGCAACAAGAACAAGCTTACCGATCGCCAGGTGAACAAGAAGCGCCGGCTGATGAGCCACCACAAGAAGGCCGAAAAGAAGCGCAAGGACAAGCGCAAGTAAGCTCTGTCGCAGCGTGCGCGCCGGGGATCGTTCGGCGTGCACGGCATAAGCTTCCAACGCTTTTTCATAAGCACTCGGGTGCCGTCTGCAGCGGCCTTCGGCTATCCTCGCGGCTTGCCTTGTTCTTCGTAGGAAGTCGCGATGCTCGTCAGCAAACTGCCCAACGTCGGCACCACCATCTTCACGCGGATGTCCCAGCTCGCCCTGGAGACCGGGGCGATCAATCTGTCTCAGGGCTTTCCCGACTTCGACGGGCCGCAGGCGCTGCGTGAGGCCGTGGCACGCCACATCATGGAAGGGCGCAATCAGTATTCGCCGATGACCGGGCTACCCGCGCTGCGCCAGCAGGTTGCGGCGAAGATCGCCCGCAGCTACGGCGTGCAGCGTGATGCCGACAGCGAGATCACCATTACCCCAGGCGCCACCGAAGCGATCTTCTGCGCGGTGCAGGCGCTGATTCGTCCGGGTGATGAAGCCGTCGTCCTCGACCCTTGCTACGACAGCTACGAGCCGTCGGTGGAACTGGCTGGTGGGTGTTGCGTGCATGTGCCCTTGGCATTGCCGGATTTCACTGTGGATTGGCAGCGCCTGGCCGATGCGATCACGCCGCGCACCCGGCTGATCTTCCTCAACTCGCCGCACAACCCCAGTGGCGCGCTGCTGACCGGCGCCGATCTGGACAAGCTGGCCGAGCTGATTCGTGGCCGCGCTATCCATGTGATCAGCGACGAGGTCTACGAACACCTGATCTTCGACGGCCAACGCCATGCCAGCGTGCTGGCCCACGAGGAGCTGTATCAGCGCGCCTTCGTGGTCAGCTCCTTCGGCAAGACCTATCACGTCACCGGCTGGAAGACCGGCTACGTGGTGGCGCCGTCCACGCTGACCGCCGAGCTGCGCAAGATTCACCAGTACGTCAACTTCTGCGGCGTGACGCCATTGCAGTTCGGCCTGGCCGATTTCATGGCCGGGCACCCCGAGCATGTCGAAGAGCTGCCGGCCTTCTATCAGGCCAAGCGTGACCTGTTCTGCGACCTGCTGGCGGGGTCGCGTTTCACCTTCAGCCGCGCGCCAGGCACCTACTTCCAGTTGGCCGACTACTCGGCCATTCGCCCGGATCTGGACGATGTGGCCATGGCCGAATGGCTGACCCGCAAACACGGCGTGGCGGCGATTCCGGTTTCGGTCTTCTATCAGTCCGCGCCCAAGGAGATGCGCCTGGTGCGCTTCTGCTTCGCCAAGCGTGAGGAGACGCTGCGCGAGGCTGCCGAGAAACTGTGCGCGGTGTAGGTGGAAAACCGTGAAGCGATACCCACCAAAGCCTGGTGGATGTAAAAAACGACATCCACCCTACGCGCTGTGCGTGGTGTGATGGTAGGGCGGGTGCAACCCGCCTGTGAGGTGTTGGCGGGTTTCACCCGCCCTACGGCGAGCGAGGCGCCCCAATGAGCGACAAAACCGATCTCGAGCTGGCACTGATCCAGACCACCCTGGCCTGGCACGATCCGGCCGCCAACCGCGAGCACTTCCAGGTGTTGCTGGAACAGGCGCGCGGCGCCGATCTGGTGATCCTGCCGGAAATGTTCACCAGCGGGTTTTCCATGGCGTCGGCCGAGCTGGCCGAGCCCGAGGATGGCCCCAGCAGCGCCTGGCTACGTGAGCAGGCGCAGCGTATCGATGCGGTGATCTGCGGCAGCCTGATCATCCAGGCGGCGGACGGCAGTTACCGCAATCGCCTGCTCTGGGCGCGCCCGGATGGCTCTTTGGCGCATTACGACAAGCGTCATCTGTTTCGCATGGCCGGTGAGCACAAGCATTACAGCGCAGGTAACGAGCAGGTCGTGCTGGCGCTCAAGGGCTGGCGAGTGCGCCCATTGATCTGCTACGACCTGCGCTTCCCGGTGTGGAGCCGTGACGCCGGTGGTACCGATCTTCTGCTGTATACCGCCAACTGGCCGGGTGCGCGCCGCCAGCACTGGAACCGCCTGCTGCCGGCGCGAGCGATCGAGAACCTGTGCTATGTCGCGGCTGTGAACCGCGTCGGCGAGGACGGCAAGGGTCATGGGTATACTGGCGACTCCCAGGTCCTGGATTTCCAGGGCGAGGTGCTGCTGGCGGCAGGCGATGGCGACGGTGTGTTCCGCAGCCGGTTGTCGAGCGAGGCACTGGCAGCCTACCGCGAGCGTTTCCCTGCGCACCTGGATGCCGATGCCTTCACCTTGAGCTGATCAGGAACAACATGAACATGGACGTACAACAGAGCAACCCCTTCCAGCCGCCGCAGGCCGACCTGCAACAGGCTACCACTCAGCAGTCGCCGCTCTACAGCGTCGCGGGTGTTGGCCTGGCGACCTTCATCGGCACGCCGCTGGCCGGCGCCTGGTTGCTGGCGCATAACCTGCAGCTGCTCGGCAAGGCGGATCGAGTCGCGTTGGTCTGGGGTATTTCCGTCTTCCTTCTGGTGGTGACCTTGGTCCTGGCTTTCGTGTTGCCGGAAGAGGTGCCCGCCATGCCGTTCGCCATCGCACAGTTGATGGCGATGATCATGCTGGCCAAGAACCTCATGGAGGCCGATCTCAAGCAGCATGCCGAGGCCGGTGGTGCGTTGCTGTCCAACTGGCGGGCGGCGGGTATCGGTCTGATGTTCACCCTTGGCCTGGCCGCGCTGATGTTCGCGGTGCTGATGATCTTCGATATCTGAACGTCTTGATTCGCGGATTTGCTCCGTGCGATGAACGCGCGGGCTCGAGTCTGGTGGCGATGCTTCGTAGGGTGCGCCGCGCGCACCGGGGTCGACGATGGCTGATCTTCGGTGCTGATGGTTGTCGAGTCGTGAGCATCCTGCTCGCGGATTTGATCCGGGCCATGCATACAAAAACGCCGGGCATTGCCCGGCGTTTTCGTGTTCGGCGCTGAATAATCAGGCCGCTTGCGACTCGGCCTGGCTCAGGGCGCGGTTCAGCGCGCTGAACAGGGCGCGGAAGCTCGCCGTGGTCAGGTTCTCGTCGATGCCGATGCCGTGCAGGGCACGACCGCCGTTGACGCGCAGTTCGATGTAGGCCGCCGCCTTGGCATGGGTGCCGGCGCCGATGGCGTGCTCGCTGTAGTCCATGACTTCGACCGCGACCGGCAGCGCAGCCGCCAGCGCTTCCAGCGGGCCTTTGCCGATGCCGCGCCAGTGGTGGTTCTCGCCACCTTCGACGACTTCCACATCCACTGCGCTGGTGCCGTTTTCTTCCTGCAGGCGATGGCCTTTCAGGGCGTAGGGGCTGCGCGCTTGCAGGTACTCGGTTTCGAGCAGTTGATGGATCTGTGCGGCAGTCATTTCCAGGCCGAGACGGTCGGTTTCGCGCTGCACCACCTGGCTGAACTCGATCTGCATGCGACGCGGCAGGCAGATGCCGTACTCCTGTTCGAGCAGGAAGGTGATGCCGCCCTTGCCCGACTGACTGTTCACGCGAATCACCGCCTCGTAGTCACGGCCGATGTCGGCCGGATCGATCGGCAGGTAGGGCACTTCCCACAGGGCGTCTTCCTTCTGCTGGGCGAAGCCCTTGCGGATGGCGTCCTGGTGCGAGCCGGAGAAGGCGGTGTGTACCAGATCGCCGACGTACGGGTGGCGCGGGTGTACCGGGATCTGGTTGCAGTCCTCGACCACCTTGCGCACGGCGTCGATGTCGGAGAAGTCCAGCTGCGGATCGATGCCCTGGGTATAGAGGTTCAGCGCCAGGGTCACCAGGCAGACGTTGCCGGTGCGCTCGCCGTTGCCGAACAGGCAGCCTTCGACGCGGTCGGCGCCGGCCATCACGGCCAGCTCCGAAGCGGCAACGCCGGTGCCACGGTCATTGTGGGTGTGCACGCTGATCAGCACGCTGTCACGGCGGTCGACGTGGCGGCCGAACCACTCGATCTGGTCGGCGTAGTTGTTCGGCGTGGCGCACTCGATGGTGGCCGGCAGATTGAGGATCAGCTTGTTCGCCGGGGTCGGTTGGAACACGCCGATCACCGCGTTGCACACCTCGACGGCGAAGTCGATTTCGGTGCTGCTGAACACTTCCGGCGAGTACTCGAAGCCCCACTGGGTTTCCGGCGCGGCATCGGCCAGGCGCTTGATGGTGGTGCCGGCGGCCACGGCGATGGCTTTGACGCCGGCCTTGTCCTGGTTGAAGACGATCTTGCGGAAGCTCGGCGCGCAGGCATTGTAGTAATGCACGAGGGCCTTCTTCGCGCCCTTGAGCGACTCGAAAGTGCGCTCGATGAGATCGTCACGGGCCTGGGTCAGCACCTGAATGGTGACGTCGTCGGGGATGTGGCCACCTTCGATCAGCTCACGGACGAAGTCGAAGTCGGTCTGCGATGCGGACGGGAAGCCCACTTCGATTTCCTTCAGGCCCACGGCCACCAGGCACTTGAAGAAGCGCATCTTCTTCTGCGCATCCATCGGCTCGATCAGCGACTGGTTACCGTCGCGCAGGTCGGTGGACAGCCAGATCGGTGCCTTGTCGATGATCTTGTCCGGCCAGGTGCGATCCGGAATCTGGATCTGGGTGAAGGGGCGATACTTCTTCGACGGGTCTTTGAGCATGGTCATGGTGAAAATCCTTGGGTCCAGACGCCTTGTCTGGGAAACGAATAGGGCGGTCGACGGTGGCCGGATGGCCGCAGGGATTCAGCCCCGCAGTCGCGGGCTGACCAGGCGTAGGCAGCGATGTTGCCGTAGCAGAATGAGGGTATGTGCAGTGTTCATGCAGCCAACCCTAGTGATCTTGATGAAGGCTGGCAAGCATTGCGTGAAAATTGGTAGAAACGATCTTCTACTGCTCTGTCGCGACGTTTTATGGCGCAGCAGGGCGTTTTTTTGAAGGAGCATTGCGGGGCGTTCACGGCGAGTCGAAGACCGGGTATGCCCGGCCTTCGACTCGTGCTTCAGCCAGGTTGCTGAGCCATCAGGGTCGGGCGCAATTCGCGCATGTCCGCCCCGCTCGGATGCTGGAACACGCGCAGGCCGAACTCGGGGAGGATGGCCAGCAGGTGGTCGAAGATGTCCGACTGGATGCCTTCGTAGGCATTCCAGGCGATGGTGTTGGTGAAGCAGTAGATTTCCAGCGGCAGACCATCGGCGGTCGGATTGAGCTGGCGCACCAACAGGGTCATGTCCTGGTGGATGTTCGGGTTGTGGCGCAAGTAGTGTTCGACGTAGGCGCGGAAGCTGCCGATGTTGGTGATGCGGCGGGTGTTCACTGCCTCCTTGCCGTGTTCGGCCAGCCTGGTGTTCCAGTCCTGCAGTTCCTGATCCTTGCGATCCAGGTACTCGTCGAGAAGCATGAAACGGCGCAGGCGGGCGATTTCCTCGTCGCCGAGGAAATGCACGCTGGTCTGATCCAGGTACAGCGCGCGCTTGATCCGGCGGCCGCCGGACTCCTGCATGCCGCGCCAGTTCTTGAACGGGTCGGTGATGAAGCGCTTGGTCGGGATGGTGGTGATGGTCTTGTCCCAGTTCTGCACCTTCACGGTGTGCAGGGCAATGTCGATCACATCGCCATCGGCGTTGAGCTGGGGCATTTCCACCCAGTCGCCGACTCGCACGATATCGCTGGAAGAAATCTGCACGCTGGCCACCAGTGACAGCAGGGTGTCCTGGAAGATC
This sequence comes from Ectopseudomonas composti, assembly GCA_946886245.1. The sequence goes on from CAMPIF010000085.1 coordinate 9,039, forward strand.
AACATCAGCACGGCAGCCATGGCGCCGAGACCCGACAGCAGGATCAGCGGCGAGCGGTCGATCAGCGTCGCTACTATCAGGATCGCGGCGATGGCGAAGATGGCGATCTTGATCACCTGCAGGTAGCCCTTGATCGGCTTCAGGTGCGCATTCGGGCGGCGCTGATAGAGGGTATTGAGAATATCCAGCAGGGCGCCGATGGCCAGTGCGATGGTCAGCACGATGAAGGCGCCGCAGACGTTCTGCGTAACCGTCACCACGGCTTCCGGCATGCCCGGCACCACGGCCACACCGGAGGAGAGCACCAGCGCCGGTACGATATTGGACAGGCGCGTGATGATGCCGCTTTCCTTGATCTGGCCATGGCGGCCAACGGCGGTGGCGCCCACCACGCGGTAGATGGCGCGTACCAGAATGCGTTTGACGATCCAGTTCGACAGCCAGGCGGCAAGGATCAGGGCGAGGGTAGCGCTCAGGGTGAGCAGTTCCGGCTGAGTGTTCAGCCAGTCCATCCAGATGTTGAGCTCATTCGGCATTTCCGGCTCCGAAGCAGACAGGAGGAATGACCGACGCTGCAGGGCGGCCATCTGAGCCGCGGTACCCTAGCAAAAATACTCGATTAACCCAAACGGCAGCTGTTGCAGGCTGCTTACTCTCAGGGCTTGAACGCGCCGATGAAGATCGCCGGGTCGACCCGCGCGTCGTTGAGGCTGACGTTCCAGTGCAGGTGCGGGCCGGTGGCACGTCCGGTGGCGCCGACCTTGCCGACATGGCCGCCTCGGGCAATGTCGTCGCCGAGCTTCACGTCGACCTCGGACAGGTGGCAGAACATGCTGATCAACCCCTGGCCGTGGTCGAGGAACACTGTCTTGCCATTGAAGAAGTAGTCGCCGATGAGGATCACCTTGCCGGCTGCTGGCGCCTTGATCGGGGTGCCACGGTTGGCGGCGAAATCCAGGCCCGAGTGCGGGTTGCGTTCCTCGCCGTTGAAGAAACGACGCAAGCCGAACGGGCTGGACAGCGGGCCGTTGACCGGTTTGTCGAACAGCAGATTGCTCGGCTGGCGTGCGCTGAACTGCCGGTAGGCGCGGGTCTGCTCGGCCAGTTCGCGTTCGATGCGTTTGAGGTTGGCGGCGTTGGGCGTGACCTGCTGCTGGTTCTTGATGGTGATGCGCTGCTCGGTGTAGTGCTTGGCACCCACCTGGAAGCTCAGCCTCTGGCCGCCCTCGACCTCTACCTGCTGAGCGCCGGGTTTGACGCTGAGCGGAATGCCGATGATGGCGATCCAGCGCTTGCCGTCCTCATGCACGGTGAGCACCGGCTTGTCCTGATAGCGCACCTTCGGCGCTTGTGCCGGATTACCCAGATCGATCACCGCCACCCCTCCCGGCACCGGCTTGTTGAGCAGGCGGGTGATGAAGCCTTCGGCATGGGCGGGGAGGGTGAGCGTGAGGGCAATACAGGCCAATAACAATCGCAGCATAGTGGGCATGGAGCTGGGTTTCCGATTCGAGATCGCGGGCTATGCTGGCGCAAATACGCGCCGCTGCAAAGTCCGGCGGACGTCGATGGCCTTTATCAATGTGTCTCGGCAGCCAGTTGTTGCTCCAGTTGCTTGCGCCACAGGGTGTCGAGTGTCTGCAGTTGCACTGGGCCGTACAACGCCGCTGACGCGCCGGTGTGCCAGGCCCAGAGCTGATCGCCGTAGTCGTAATGCCACCACTCGCTGGACAGGTTGCTGAAGCCTTGCGCCGCCATGGCGTTGTAGAGCGTGCGGCGGTTGTCGCGTACCTGCAAGTCACGCTCGCGGTAGTCCGCGAGCTGCTCGAAGTGTGCCGTGGCCGACAGTGGGCTGGCCTCGTCGAAGGCCGTACCCATATCCAGCCAGCGGCCGTCTTCGTCGCACAGGGTGACGTCCACGGCGCCTCCGGTCAGGTGCGGACTTGGCATGTTGCGGCTGCTGCTGGGCGGCGAGACGAACTGTCGGGTCAGGTGCTCGAGCTGGCGCTCGTCCAGTTTCGGGTAGTACTCGCGGATGGCGTCATACAGGCTGTCGTACAGATACTGCTGCACGGCGAACGGACGCCAGGCATCGAGCACCACCAGATGTATGCCGTGTGGCAGGCTTCTGGCTACCTGCAGCAGGCGCTCGAATACAGCCATGCGTGAATAGCATTCGGGCAGCGCATGGCGCACCCCCATGCGGAAATAGGCTGGGTATACGCGCAGTACCCGGCTCAGGCTTAGGGGGTGCAGCGGCTGTTCGTCATCGACGATGGGAATGGCTGCGACGGCTGGCCAGTCCGGCTCGGGTTGCAGCGGGATCGGGGTGGTGAAAGAAGTCATGGCATCAGCTCAGCAGGCGGGGTAACCACAGGGTCAGGGACGGGAAGATGATCAGCAGGTAGAGCACCCCGAGCGCCATCAGCACGAACGGCCAGATACCCTTGAACATCTCGATGATGTCCAGCTTGCTGATCGTCGCGACGATGAACAGACAGGCTCCCATGGGGGGCGTGATCATGGCGATGGTGATGTTG
>CAMPIF010000086.1 GCA_946886245.1 Ectopseudomonas composti
GTGATGGCGGCGACCTGATCGATGAACTCGCGGATGTCGGCGCCCTTGAGGTTGATGGTCCAGCTTTCTTCCTGCTGGTTGGCGCTGGCCGGCACCTGCTCGATTTGCGCAAGCAAGGGCAAGGGGGCAGCGGCCAGGCCGGCGGCGAGGAGGGCGAGGGTCAGTCTGCTTCGGAGAACATGCATCGGTTCAGTCGCTTTCCATGAGCTGATCGGCGGGCGTTTCCTCCGGCAGTGTGCCGGAGGCTTCCATCTGTTCACGCAGGTCTTGCATGCGCTGGCGCAGTTGTTCGAGGTTGTTCTGGTCGAGTTGGTCGAGCTGTTCGACGGGGTCGTCGAGCGTTTCTTCCGCTGGCGTATAGACGCTGTACTGGCCACTCTGCTGACGAGGGAAGGCCAGGCTTTCGCGGCGACCGTTGCGCAGCAGTTCGACGCGGTCGGCATAGACGGCATCCAGGCGCACGCCGCTGTCCACCTGCATGCCGACGGTATAACGCTGGGCGCTCTGGCCCTGGCGCTGGAGCACCGCGCTGGAGCGTTGCGGGTCACTGTGGACGAAGCTGCCGAGCAGCGTCAGTTGCAGGTTGGTGGCCGGTGGCGTACCGCTGTCGGCCTCGCGCGGGCTGCCGAACAACTGGGCGATGGGCGCCTGCGCGCGCTGTTGCAGATCGGGGGCGGTCTGGCCGAGCGGTTGCTCTACGGGGCCGCGCACCAGGCGCAGCAATTCTGCGCTTTGCCAGGCCAGACTCACGCTCAGGGCGATCAGCACGAGCATGCCGATCAGGCTCGGGGCATTGTCCTTGATCCGCTGGGAAAGGGCCGAGATGGGCAAAAGCATTACTCCGCAAACGACAGTCCGATTCTTCTTATGTGCTGGGCGTCGCGCGCTGATCATAGCAGCCTGCGCGAGGTTGGCATCCCCTAAATGGGGTGGGTGTAGAGTTACAGACGATGTGTTAAAGATAGTCGAATGTACGCACAAAAAAGACCGTCCTAGAGGTAGCCATTGGGTCAAACAGTCAGATTTGGCTGTGCTACCCGAATAAGGTTCTGTTCCAAGGTCACGCATGAACACTTCGTTGCCCGAAATTCCGCTGCGCCGTCTGCCCTTCAGCTTTGCCAAGCGTCACGGCGTGGTGTTCGTCATGCAGGACGAACGCACCAGCCTGGCCCATCGCGCCGATTGTGACCCGGTGGCGCTGGCCGAGGCGCAGCGTTTCGCCGGTCGCCGCCTGCCGCTGCAGGCGCTGAGCGCACCTGAGTTCGCCCTGGTGCTGGGTGCGGCCTATCAGCACGATTCCGCTTCCATGCAATTGGCTGAGGACATCGGCGGCAGTTTCGATCTGGCCTCGTTGGCCGATCAGGTGCCGGAAACCGAAGACCTGCTGGAGCAGGAGGACGACGCGCCAATCATCCGCCTGATCAACGCCATCCTCGGCGAAGCGATCAAGGAAAACGCCTCCGACATTCACCTGGAAACTTTCGAGAAACGCCTGGTGGTGCGCTTTCGCGTCGACGGCATCCTCCGTGAGGTGCTCGAACCCAAACGCGAGCTGGCCGCGTTGCTGGTCTCGCGGGTGAAAGTGATGGCGCGGCTGGACATCGCCGAGAAGCGCGTGCCGCAGGACGGGCGCATTTCGCTCAAGGTCGGCGGGCGCGAGGTGGACATTCGCGTGTCCACCTTGCCCTCGGCCAACGGCGAGCGGGTGGTGCTGCGTCTGCTCGACAAACAGGCCGGACGCCTGTCTCTGCAGCACCTGGGCATGCGCGCCGAGGACCGCAAGCTCATGGAAGAAACGGTGCGCAAGCCGCACGGCATCCTGCTGGTCACCGGCCCCACCGGCTCGGGCAAGACCACCACGCTGTACGCCAGCCTGGTCAGCCTCAACGACCATACGCGCAACATCCTCACCGTCGAGGACCCCATCGAATACCATCTCGAAGGCATCGGCCAGACCCAGGTCAACACCAAGGTGGACATGACCTTCGCCCGCGGTCTGCGCGCCATCCTGCGCCAGGACCCGGACGTGGTGATGGTCGGCGAGATTCGCGACAAGGAAACCGCCGAGATCGCCGTACAGGCTTCGCTGACCGGCCACCTGGTGCTCTCCACGCTGCACACCAACAGCGCCATCGGCGCCATCACCCGCCTGGTGGATATGGGCGTAGAGCCCTTTCTGCTGTCGTCATCCTTGCTGGGTGTGCTGGCCCAGCGCCTGGTGCGGGTGCTGTGCCCGGCGTGCAAGGAACCCTATGCCGCCGATGAGGCCGAATGCGCGCTGCTCGGTGTGCCGGCCAGTTCGCCGCCGACGCTGTACCACGCTCGCGGTTGCGCCCATTGCCATCAGCAGGGCTATCGTGGGCGTACCGGTATCTACGAACTGGTGGTCTTCGATGAAGTCATACGCACGCTGGTGCACAGCCGCGCTTCCGAGCAGGACATGAGCCGCCACGCCCGCAGCCTGGGCCCGAGCATCCGCGACGATGGCCGGCGCAAGGTGCTGGAAGGGGTGACCACGGTCGAGGAAGTGCTGCGCGTGACGCGAGAGGAATGATGGCGAGTGGGATGTTGGCATTGGCTCCTGTAGGAGCGGCTGGGCGGCATTCCGTTTCGGCCGCGGGTCGGCGCAGATCGCGGCTAAGGCCGCTCCTACGGGAACAACCGGAGCGATTTGCCGATGGCTGCCTTTGAATATATTGCCCTCGACGGGCGCGGCCGCCAGCAGAAGGGCGTGCTGGAAGCCGACAGCGCGCGCCAGGTGCGCCAACTGCTGCGCGAGCGCCAGCTGGCGCCGCTGGAGGTCAAAGCCACGCGCAGCCGCGAGCAGGACAGTGGTCAGGCGCGTCTGGGTTTTGTACGTGGCCTGTCAGCGCGCGACCTGGCGCTGGTCACTCGCCAGTTGGCGACGCTGATCCAGGCGGCGCTGCCCATCGAAGAAGCGCTGCGCGCCGCTGCTGCGCAATCCACCCGTTCGCGTATCCAGGGCATGCTCCTGGCGGTGCGCGCCCGCGTGCTGGAGGGCCACAGCCTGGCCGGCAGCCTGAAGGAATTTCCGGCCGCGTTTCCCGAGCTATACCGCGCCACGGTGGCGGCGGGAGAACATGCCGGGCACCTCGGCCCGGTCCTGGAGCAATTGGCCGACTACACCGAACAGCGTCAGCAATCGCGACAGAAGGTGCAGCTGGCGTTGCTCTACCCGGTGATCCTGATGTGTGCCTCCTTGCTGATCGTCGGCTTTCTGCTCGGCTACGTGGTGCCGGACGTGGTCAAGGTGTTCGTCGACTCGGGGCAGACCCTGCCAGCGCTGACGCGCGGGCTGATCGCCCTGAGCGACTGGGTCAAGGCCTGGGGGCTGGTTGCCCTGGTGGCGCTGATCCTGGCGGTCGTCGCCTTGCGCGCAGCCCTGCGTGACGAGGCGTTCAGGCTGCGCTGGCATCGGTTTCTGCTGCGCATACCGCTGGTCGGTCAGCTGGGCCGCGCCACCGATTGCGCGCGTTTTGCCTCGACCCTGGCGATCCTCACCCGCAGCGGTGTGCCGCTGGTGGAGGCGCTGGCGATTGCCGGCGAGGTGATCGGCAACCGGGTGATTCGTGGCGAGGTGCTGGTGGCGGCGCAGAAGGTGCGCGAAGGTGGCAGCCTGACCCGCTCGCTGGAGGCCACCGGACAGTTCCCGCCGATGATGCTGCACATGATCGCCAGCGGTGAGCGCTCCGGTGAGCTGGATCAGATGTTGGCGCGTACGGCGAAGAACCAGGAGAACGACCTCGGCGCTCAGATCGCCCTGTTGGTCGGCTTGTTCGAGCCGTTCATGCTGGTCTTCATGGGGGCAGTGGTGCTGGTGATCGTTCTGGCCATCCTGCTGCCGATTCTTTCTTTGAACCAGATGGTGGGGTAGCTAGGTGAATAGCAGACAAGCAGGTTTCACCCTGATTGAAATCATGGTGGTGGTGGTGATTCTGGGCATTCTGGCGGCGCTGGTGGTGCCGCAGGTGATGAGCCGGCCGGATCAGGCCAAGGTCACCGCCGCGCAGAACGACATTCGCGCCATCGGCGCCGCGCTGGACATGTACAAGCTCGACAACCACAACTACCCCAGCACCCAGCAGGGCCTGGAGGCGCTGGCGAGCAAGCCGAGCGGCAACCCGCCGGCGAAGAACTGGAGCAAGGATGGCTACCTCAAGCGCCTGCCCATCGATCCCTGGGGCAACCCGTATCAGTACCTGGCCCCCGGTACCAAGGGTGCCTTCGATCTCTACTCGCTCGGCGCCGACGGCAAGCAGGGTGGCAGCGATCTGAACGCCGATATCGGCAACTGGGATCTCTGACCCGACCATGCCGCTGTTCGCCTGTGGGAGCGAGCGTCGCGAGCGAAGCGTTCGACATCGCCCATGTTCGCGAGCAGAGCTCGCTCCTGCGTTGAAGGCGCAGCGCGGTTTTACCCTGATCGAGCTGCTGGTGGTGCTGGTCATTCTCGGCAGCCTGATCGGCCTGGCGGTACTCAGCACCGGCGTCGCCGGGCCGGCACGCGAGCTGCGCAGCGAGGCCGAGCGCCTCGGTGGGCTGATGGGCGTGCTGGTCGACGAGGCGGTGCTGGACAATCGCGAATACGGGCTGAGTTTCACTCGCGACGGTTACCGGGTGCTGCGCTACGACCCGCAGCGCGGCGAATGGCAGGCGCTGGATCGCCAGGCTCATCGCCTGCCGGAGTGGGCCGAGCTGGCATTCGAGGTGGAGGGCGAGGCCTTGAGCCTGACAACTGATGACAGTGCTGATACGCCACAGTTGCTGATCCTCTCCAGCGGTGAAATGACGCCCTTCCGTCTGCGCCTGGCCGAACGTCGTCGTGAAGGCCTGCGCCTACAGTTGTCCAGCGATGGCTTCGGTCTGCCGCGTGTCGAGGAACTGGGCACGAGGCGCTCGCGATGAGGCCAGTACGCGGCTTTACCCTGCTCGAAGTGCTGGTGGCCCTGGCCATTTTCGCCCTGATTGCCGCCAGCGTGCTGACTGCCAGCGCACGTAGCGTGCGCACGGCCAGCCAGCTCGAAAACAAGACCCTGGCCATGTGGGTGGCGGACAACCAGCTGACCGAGCTGCAACTGGCCGACACGCCACCGGCTGATGGCCGCGACCAGGGCCAGGTGGAGTTCGCCGGCCGTCGCTGGTCGTGGCAAAGCGAAATCCAGGCCACCAGCGAGCCGGCCATGCGCCGCGTGACGCTGTGGGTCGCCGCCGAGGAGCGCGGCGCCAGGGGCGATCTGCGTGAGCGGGCGCAGGTCACGCTCAGCGGTTTCCTGGGGGCGCCATGATGCGTAGGAGCGAGCTCTGCTCGCGAATCCGTGGCGACGCCATTTCGCTCGCGACGCTCGCTCCAGTCCGTAGGGTGGGCCGGGCGGCGCTCCGCTTCAGCCCACCAACAGCGGCCAGCCTTGGTGGGCTAAAGCCCACCCTACCAACTGGTGACCCTCAGCGGTTTTCTGGGGGCTCCATGATGTGTGGGAGCGCTCAGCGCGGCTTCACCCTGCTGGAGCTGTTGATTGCCATCGCCATCTTCGCCCTGCTGGGCCTGGCCACCTACCGCATGCTCGACAGCGTGCTCAGCGCCGATGCCGTCACTCGCGAGCACGAACGTCAGTTACGCGAGTTGACCCGCGCCCTGTCAGCCTTCGAGCGCGATCTGCGCCAGGTCACGGTACGGCCGATTCGCGATGCTTTCGGTGATGCCCAGCCGGCGCTGCACGGCGATCTGGCTGATGCCACGGCGCTGGAACTGAGTCGCGTCGGCTGGCGCAACCCGCTCGGCCAACCGCGTGCCGAGGTACAGCGGGTGCGTTGGCAGCTCAGTGGCGAGCAGTGGCAGCGGCGTTACTGGCGCGTGCTGGATCGCGCGCAGGACAGCACGCCGCAGATCCAGCAGGCGCTCGATGGCGTCGAGTCATTGAGCCTGCGCTATCTGGACAAGGACGGCCAGTGGCAGCCTGACTGGCCGCCAGCCAATGCTTCTGGCGACGGTTTGCTCACCGAGCTGCCGCGTGCTGTGGAGCTACGCCTGCAGCATCGCCGCTATGGCGAGCTGCGCCGTCTGCTGCGTCTGCCTGATCTGCCGGCGCAGAGCTCTACCGGCGTGCCGCCAGAGGATTCTAACGAGGCGCCGCCGTCATGAAGCGGCAGAATGGGGTGGCGTTGATCACTGTGCTGCTGGTGGTCGCCGTGGTCACGGTGGTGTGCGCCGGGCTGATCGCCCGTCAGCAACTGTCGATCCGCAGCAGCGCCAACCAGTTGCACGTGACCCAGGCCTGGCACTACGCCCTGGGGGGCGAGGCGCTGGCCAAGGCGATGCTCGAGCGCGACCTGCGCCGGGGTGATCCACGTCAGCCGGTTGATCACCTGCTGGAACCTTGGGCCAGGCCGCTGACGTTCCCGCTGGATGAAGGCGGCGAGCTGCGCGTGCGCATCGTCGACCCCAACGGCCGTTTCAACCTCAACAGCCTGGTGCGCCAGGGCCGGCCCAACGAGCTGGCGGTGCTGCGCCTGCGCCGCCTGCTGTTGCGTCTGGGCATCGACAAACCCTATGCCGAGCGCTTGCTGGACTGGCTCGATAGCGACAGTGAGCTGCGGGGCGGCAATGGCGCCGAGGACGGCCAGTATCTGCTGGCGACACCGCCTTATCGCACCGCCAATCGCGAGATCACCGACGTGTCCGAACTGCGCCTGCTGCTGGAGATGGAGGAGGCCGAATACCGTCGCTTGTTGCCCTTCGTCAGCGCGCTGCCGAGTGAGGCGCTGCTCAACGTCAACACCGCCAGCGCGATGGTGCTCTCCAGCCTGTCCGATGGCCTGACGCCGGACGCGGCTCTGGCACTGATCGCCGGGCGTGGTGACGAGGGTTATCTGAGCCCGGCCGCTTTCGCCGCTCAGCCTGCGCTCGCCGGGTTGGGTGAACAGGTGGTACAGGGGCTGGCGGTCGGCAGCCAGTATTTCGAGGTGTTCAGCGAGGTGAGCCTGGGCGAACGCCGGGTGGTATTGCGTAGCCTGCTGCAGCGCAGCAATGATGGCCAGGTCAGTGTCCTGGCGCGTGATCTGGGGCAGGGCGGCGTGCCGCCACGGCCCATCGAGGAAGAACAAGAATGAACCCGACATGGATTTTCCTGCCGCCCGAGGCGTGCCATGCGCTCTCAGCGGATCTAGTCGTGCAGCGCGTCACGACAGGCGATAGCCGCACCCTCAGCCTGGCCGAGGCCCTGGTCGATCTGCCGGCACACTGGGAGCTGGTGCTGCCGGTGGAGGCGGTCACCGCCTGCGCCGTGCAACTGCCTACGCAGAAGGCGCGCTGGATGCGCCAGGCGCTGCCGTTCGCGGTGGAGGAGTTGCTGGCCGAGGATGTCGAGCTGATGCACCTGGCGCTGGGGGAGCAACTGGCCGATGGTCGTCACCGTGTCTATGCGCTGCGCGCCAGTTGGTTGCGCGAGTGCCTGGCCCTGTGCGCGGCGCAACCGCCGCAGGCGATTCGCGTCGATGCCGATCTGCTGCCACGCCAGGGCAGTCAGCTGCTCTGGTTGCAGTCGCGCTGGTTGCTCGGTGGCGAGGCGCCCTGGCGCCTGGCTTTGCAGAACGAGGATTGGCCAGCGCTGGCAGGCCGTTGCCCATCGCCATGCATTGCCAGTGCGCCGGCTGGGCAGGCGCTGCCCGGCCCGGTCGATGAGGTGCATCTGCTGGAGGACGCGCATCAATGGCTGGTGCTTCAGGACAATGGTGTCGATCTGGCTCAGGGGGAGTTCGCCCTGCGCCAGAGTGGCGACGGTTGGCGGCGTTGGCGCCCGCTGGCCGGGGTACTGGCGCTGTGCTTCGTGCTGCAGTGGGGCTTCACGCTCGCGCAGGGCTGGTACCTGCAGCGCGAGGCCGATGCTTACGCCGCGTCCAGCGAGGCGCTGTACCGCGAGCTGTTTCCGCAGGACAGCAAGCTGATCAACCTGCGTGCGCAGTTCGATCAACATCTGGCGCAGTCCTCGGGTGGCGACAGCCCAGTGCTGGGCCTGCTGGCCGAGGTGGCGGCGGCGCTGCAGGCCGAGGGCACAGCGCTGGTGCAGGTCAATCAGCTCGATTACAGCGCGACCCGTGGCGATCTGTCGTTGCAATTGCAGGCGCCGGGCTTTGCCGAGCTGGAGCGTTTGCGTGAGCGTCTGGAGGAATCCGGCCTGTCGGTGCAGATGGGTTCGGCCAGCCGTGAAGCCGAGGGCGTCAGTGCACGCGTGGTAATAGGAGGATGATGGGCATGTCGAGGACGGGGTTGAGCGAAAGTCTGCAACTGCACTGGCAGCGCTCGCCGCTGGCGCAACGCTGGCAAACGCTGCCGGCGCGTGATCGCCTGGCACTTGTGGCGCTGAGCGTTTTCCTGCTGTTGGTGCTGTTTTATCTGGCGTTGTGGCAACCGGTGCAGCGTCATGCTCAGGCCGCGCGTAGCGCATTCGAAGAGCAGCGGGCCCTGTACGCCTATATGCAGAGCCGTGCGCCACAGGTGCAGGGGCGCGACCTGCAGCCACGCGCCAGCCTCGACCCGGCGCGCCTGCAGGGCGTGGTCACGGCGAGTGCGGCTGAGCAGGGGCTGGTGATCGAGCGTCTGGATACCGAAGGCTTTGGCGTGGTGCAGGTCAACCTGCAGCCGGTGGCATTCGCTCAGTTGCTGCGCTGGATTCAGGCGCTGGAGGGGCAGGGCGTGCGCGTCGAGGAAGCCGGGCTGGACCGCGCCGAGGAAAACCGCGTGAGCGCACGCCTGAGCCTGCGCGTCGATGGGTAGGGTGCGCCATGCGCACCGGCTTCTTGTGGGTTTCGCTATCAGGCTCGGTTCTCTCGGTGCGCACGGCGCACCCTACGGTTTGAGTGGCGCCGCGGTAACAGTGCGCACTCAATTGGGCGGTTAGGGAACGTGGGCGTGCCGATACGGTGCAAATTTCAGCGCGGGTTGGAACGCGTTAGAGGCGTTGATGCCCATGAAATGGACATTCGTTGATTCCTGGCCTGAGTATTGCTGTAAGTATCCGTTTGCCCTTTTCGCTTGATCACTCCTTTGTCTGGCTGTCAATATCTGTCGCCGGCGCTTCCTGTGCTTCTGTAATTAGTTGTCGCATTGAGGAAATATCGCCTCATTGCCTGCCGCTAGAATGCCGCACACCCAGCCAAGGCCCCTGTGTCGCTCGTCCACCACGACAGCGCAGCACCGCCTTCTACAATCCTAAAAGGCCCGGGCCCCTCACTGCCTCGATGTCATACCCAATTCGAAGGAGCAAAGAATGAACAAGATCGCACTGCTCGGCGCCCTGGCGCTGTCCCTGATGTCGCCCCTGGCCATGGCCGAGAAGCCGCTGCGCATCGGCATCGAGGCGGCTTACCCGCCCTTCGCATTCAAGACTCCCGATGGCCAGATTGCCGGCTTCGACTACGACATCGGCAACGCCCTGTGCGAAGAGATGAAGGTCGAGTGCAAGTGGATCGAGCAGGAGTTCGACGGCCTGATCCCGGCACTGAAAGTGCGCAAGTTCGACGCCGTGCTGTCGTCCATGTCGATCACCGAAGACCGCAAGAAGTCCGTGGACTTCACTGGCAAGTACTACGCCACGCCTGCCAAGCTGGCGATGAAGGCCGGCACCGAGATCAAGGACCCGCTGGTCGACCTCAAAGGCAAGAAGGTCGGCGTGCAGCGTTCGTCCGTGTACGACCGCTACGCCACCGACATCTTCGCTCCGGCTGGCGCCGAAGTCGTGCGCTACAGCTCGCAGAACGAAGTGTTCCTGGACATGCAGTCCGGCCGCCTGGACGCCACCCTGGCCGATTCGGTGAACATCGATGACGGCTTCCTCAAGACCGACGCTGGCAAGGGCTTCGCGTTCGCCGGCCCGGACTTCACCGACGTGAAGTACTTCGGCGAAGGCCAGGGCATCGCCGTGCGCAAGGGTGACAAGGCGCTGGCCGACAAGATCAGTGCTGCCATCCTGGCCATCCGCGCCAACGGCAAGTACAAGGAAGTGCAGGACAAGTACTTCGACTTCGACGTTTACGGCGAGTAAGCGTCCCAGGCAGATGAAGTGGCACCAACCTTTTGAGGTTGTGCCACTTTTTTCTTGGTTCTGCGGAGTCGGTGAATACCCATGCTGGTATTCACCCTGCGGTCCGTCGCGCGAGCGACATGAATTTTCTTTGTGCTAGGCGGCGCCTGGGGTGCCTGAGAGGTATTAGCGCATGCTTCAAGGCTACGGCTCGACCATTCTCGATGGTGCCTGGCTCACTCTGCTTCTGGCGCTGACGTCGATGGCAGTGGCGATCTTTCTCGGCCTGCTCGGCGCGGCCTTTCGTCTGTCGCCGATCCGCTGGCTGGCGGCGTTGGGCGATACCTACGCCACGGTGATTCGCGGCATTCCCGACCTGGTGCTGATCCTGCTGATCTTCTACGGCGGCCAGGACATGGTGAACCGTGTCGCGCCGATGCTCGGCTATGACGACTACATCGACATCAATCCCTTCGTCGCTGGCGTCTTCACCATGGGCTTCATCTTCGGCGCCTACCTGTCGGAGACCTTCCGTGGTGCCTTCATGGCGATCCCCAAGGGGCAGGCGGAAGCGGGTGCGGCTTATGGCATGAGCGCGATGCAGGTGTTCTTTCGCATCCTCGTGCCGCAGATGATCCGTTTCGCCATTCCCGGGTTCACCAACAACTGGCTGGTGCTGACCAAGGCCACCGCGTTGATTTCCGTGGTCGGCCTGCAGGACATGATGTTCAAGGCCAAGAGTGCGGCCGACGCGACGCGTGAGCCGTTCACCTTCTACCTGGCGGTGGCGGGGCTGTATCTGGTGCTGACCAGCGTTTCGCTGCTGGCGCTGCGCTTTCTCGAGAAGCGCTACTCCGTGGGTGCCAAGGTGGCTGACCTATGATCTTCGACTATCAAATGATCTGGGAGAACCTGCCGCTGTACTGGGGCGGCGTGCTGGTCACCCTGAAAATCCTGCTGATCTCCCTGGCGTTCGGCCTCAGCCTGGCGCTGCCACTGGCGCTGATGCGGGTGTCGAAATCGCCCTGGGTCAACTTCCCGGCCTGGCTCTACACCTACGTGATTCGCGGCACGCCGATGCTGGTGCAGCTGTTTTTGATCTACTACGGCCTGGCCCAGTTCGAGTTCATCCGTGACAGCTTCATGTGGCCATATTTCTCCAGCGCGACCTTCTGCGCCTGCCTGGCGTTCGCCATCAACACCAGCGCCTACACGGCGGAAATCCTCGCCGGCAGCCTCAAGGCCACGCCGCCCGGCGAGATCGAGGCAGCCAAGGCCATGGGCATGTCGCGCAGCAAGCTCTACCGGCGCATCCTGCTGCCGTCGGCGTTGCGCCGTGCGCTGCCGCAGTACAGCAACGAAGTGATCATGATGCTGCACACCACGTCGCTGGCCTCGATCGTGACCCTGATCGACATCACCGGCGCCGCGCGCACGGTCAGTTCGCAGTACTACATGCCTTTCGAGGCCTTCATCACCGCCGGCCTGCTCTACCTGGCGC
>CAMPIF010000087.1 GCA_946886245.1 Ectopseudomonas composti
CGTTACAGCTATGCGACCTTCAACGAACGTGTCGCGCGCCTGGCCAACGTGCTCAGCGAGGCAGGGGTCAAGGCCGGCGATACCGTGGCGGTCATGGATTGGGACAGCCACCGCTACCTCGAGTGCATGTTCGCCATTCCCATGCTCGGCGCGGTGCTGCACACCATCAACATTCGCCTGTCGCCGGACCAGATCCTCTACACCATGAACCACGCCGATGACCGCTTCGTGCTGGTCAACAGCGAGTTCGTGCCGCTGTACAACGGCATTGCCGAGCAGTTGACCACGGTCGAGAAGACCCTGCTGTTGACTGATGGCGAGGACAAGAACGCCGACTTGCCGAACCTCGTTGGCGAGTACGAGAGCCTGCTGGCCGCAGCCAGCCCACACTACGACTTCGCCGATTTCGACGAGAACTCGGTGGCTACCACCTTCTATACCACTGGCACCACCGGCAACCCCAAGGGCGTGTACTTCACCCATCGGCAACTGGTGCTGCACACCATGTCCATGGCGGCCACCATGGGTGGCCTGGACAGCATCCGCCTGCTGGGCAACGACGATGTCTACATGCCCATCACGCCGATGTTCCACGTGCATGCCTGGGGCGTGCCGTACGTCGCCACCATGCTCGGGGTCAAGCAGGTATATCCCGGCCGCTACGAGCCGGACATGCTTTGCCGCCTGATCAAGGACGAGAAGGTCAACTTCTCGCACTGCGTTCCGACCATCCTGCAGATGGTGCTGAGCGCGCCGGGCGCGCAGGGCCATGATTTCGGTGGCATGAAAATGATCATTGGCGGCAGTGCGCTCAATCGCTCCCTGTACGAGGCGGCCAAGGCGCGCGGTATCCAGCTGACGGCGGCCTATGGCATGTCCGAGACCTGCCCGCTGATCTCCTGTGCCTACCTTAATGAAGAGCTGCGCGCCGGTAGCGAGGACGAGCGCACCACTTACCGGATCAAGGCCGGTATTCCGGTGCCGCTGGTGGAAGCCGCGATCATGGATGCGGACGGCAAACTGTTGCCAAGCGATGGTGAATCCCAGGGCGAGCTGGTGCTGCGTGCGCCCTGGCTGACCCAGGGCTATTTCCGTGAGCCCGAGAAGGGCGAGGAACTCTGGGCCCACGGCTGGCTGCACACCGGCGATGTGGCGACCATCGATGGTATGGGCTTCATCGAAATTCGGGATCGCATCAAGGATGTGATCAAGACCGGGGGCGAATGGATTTCCTCGCTGGAGCTGGAGGACCTGATCAGCCGTCACTCGGCGGTGCGCGAGGTGGCGGTGGTGGGGGTGCCCGATCCGCAGTGGGGCGAACGCCCGTTTGCGCTGCTGGTACTGCATGAAGAACAAGGCCTGGATGCCAAGGACTTGAAGGAACATCTCAAGCCTTTCGTCGAGCAAGGCCACATCAACAAGTGGGCGATTCCCACGCAGATCGCCCTTGTTACTGAAATTCCCAAGACCAGCGTCGGCAAACTGGACAAGAAGCGCATTCGCGTCGAAATCGCCCAGTGGCAGGAGGCTGGGAGCGCGTTTCTGTCCACGCTGTGAGGTGCGAACTGGCTGGGCGGTGAAAGTGACCGCTCAGTCAAACAAGCGTTTGGCTTGCTAATTGCTGTTTCACGTCCATGCTTGGCTAGGGGCAGGGCCTGAAACCTGCGAGCCAGAGTGCCTGGGGGCTGCAAATCACACTTTCGAGGGATCAAGCAG
Source organism: Ectopseudomonas composti (assembly GCA_946886245.1). Next base: position 1,717 of record CAMPIF010000087.1, read on the forward strand.
TACCACCTGCTGGCTATAGTCCAAGCATCCATAACAAAAAACACATGGAGTAGCGTCGATGACAACAAAAACAAAACCCTACTGGCGCCTGGCAAAACTGCCGCTGGCCGTCAGCCTCGCTTCCACCCTTGCCGCTCCGGCATTCGGCGTCACTTTCAATATCGGCGAGATCGAAGGGCAGTTCGACTCGTCGCTGTCGGTGGGGGCCAGCTGGTCTACGCGTGGTGCGGATCCAGATCTGATTGGTGTCAACAACGGTGGTCAGGGTTTGTCGCAGACGACTGATGACAGCCGCCAGAATTTCAAGAAAGGCGAAACGTTTTCGAAGATCTTCAAGGGCGTCCATGATCTTGAGTTGAAGTACGGTGACACCGGGGTATTCGTACGCGGCAAGTACTGGTACGACTTCGAGCTGAAAGACGAAAGCCGTCTGTTCAAAGACATCAGCGACAGCAACCGTAAAGAAGGTGCGCAGTCGTCGGGTGGTGAAATTCTCGATGCCTTCGTTTATCACAACTACGCAATTGCCGATCAGCCTGGTTCCGTACGTCTGGGCAAGCAGGTCGTAAGCTGGGGTGAAAGCACCTTTATTCTGAACAGCATCAACTCGGTTAACCCTATCGATGTTGCTGCGTTCCGTCGTCCGGGGGCAGAGGTCAAAGAGGGCCTGATTCCGGTCAACATGTTCTTCGTTTCGCAAAGTCTGACCGACAACCTCTCGATGGAAGCGTTCTATCAATTGGAATGGGACCAGACGGTTGTCGACAACTGCGGTACTTTCTTCGCTCAGCCGGACATCATCGCCGACGGGTGCGACGATAACCTGCGATTGCTCACGAACAACCCGGCTGCAGGTGCCGCTGTCAATGGTTACCTTGGTTTGATTGGTCGTCCGGATCTTGCCATTGACCAGAACGCTGAGGGTACTCTGGTCCCACGCGGTGCGGATCGGGATGCACGGGACAGCGGTCAGTGGGGCCTTGCCTTCCGCTACTTTTCCGAACCACTGGACACCGAATTCGGCTTCTATGCCATGAATTATCACAGCCGCACCCCGGCCTTCAGCGCGACTGCCCCAGGGGCTGATGTATATGCCGCTGCTGGTCCGCTCGGCGCCGCTGCCCCTCTTCTGGTTGCAGGTAATTCTGAGTACTTCCTAGAATACCCGGAAGACATCCGCCTTTACGGTATTAGCTTCTCCACCACCTTGCCAACGGGCACTGCCTGGAGTGGTGAGTTGAGCTACCGCCCGAACGCTCCGGTGCTGCTGAATACCACTGACATCCTGTTCGCCGGTGTCGGTCCTCTGGGTGGTTTGTTCGCTAATGCCTCGCCTCTTGATGGCACTCCCGGCAGCGATCTGAACGGCTATCGTCGCAAGGAAATCACTCAATTCCAGACCACGCTGACACACTTCTTCGACCAGGTCATGGGGGCTAGCCGTCTCACATTGGTCGGTGAGGTCGGCATTGTTCATGTCGGAGGGCTTGAGTCGACCAGTGAGGCTCGTTATGGCCGTGATCCGATCTACGGTCCAGGTCCGCTGGCTCCGACTGGTCCTGTCAATACCTGCCAGGCGCTCAACCAATCCACTATCGGCGGTGCCGTTGGTAACGCCAACTTTGAAAACCTGAGCAAGTATTGCGAAAACGACGGCTTCGTGACATCCACCTCGTGGGGCTACCGCGCGCGCGCCATCTGGGACTACCCGGACGTGTTCGCCGGTGTAAACCTGCGTCCGAGCGTGTCCTGGTCGCATGACGTGGACGGTTATGGTCCGAATGGCCTGTTCAACGAAGGTGCAAAGGCCGTCAGCCTGGGTCTGAACGCCGAGTACCAGAACACCTACACCGCGGACCTGTCCTACACCGACTTCTTTGGTGGCAAGTACAACACCTCCATTGACCGCGATTTCGTCGCGCTCAGCTTCGGTATGAACTTCTAAGCGGCCAGGAATTTCGAGGAATCATGATGCAAATGAAAACAACAAAAAAACTGTGGCAAAGCGGTGTCCTGACCCTGTCTCTGCTGGCGAGCAGCGTGATGGCGGCAGTGTCGCCCGACGAGGCGGCGAAGCTGGGTAGTACCCTGACTCCGGTCGGTGCCGAAATGGCAGGCAATGCCGACGGTTCGATCCCGGCCTGGACCGGCGGTTTGCCGGCCAACGCCGGTGCGGTCGATCCGCGAGGCTTTTTGGCCGATCCGTTCGCCAACGAGCAGCCGCTGTTCACCATCACCGCGCAGAACGTCGACCAGTACAAGGACAAGCTGACCCCTGGCCAGCTGGCGATGTTCAAGCGCTACCCGGAAAGCTACAAGATGCCGGTTTTCCCGACTCACCGCTCGGCCAGCCTGCCGGCTTCGGTGCTGGAGGCGACCAAGCAGAACGCGGTGAACACCAAGATGGTGGAAGGTGGCAACGGCCTGGAGAACTTCCAGACCGCCAACCCCTTCCCGATTCCGCAGAATGGTCTGGAAGCGATCTGGAACCACATCACCCGCTACCGCGGTGGCAGCGTGCGTCGTCTGGTGACCCAGGCGACTCCGCAGGCGAACGGTTCCTACTCGCTGGTCTACTTCCAGGACGAGTTCACCTTCCGTGATGCGCTGACCGACTTCGATGCGAGCAAGGAGAGCAACGTACTGTTCTACTTCAAGCAGCGTGTGACGGCTCCGTCGCGTCTGGCCGGTAACGTGCTGCTGGTGCACGAAACCCTCAACCAGGTGAAGGAGCCGCGTCTGGCGTGGCTGTACAACGCCGGTCAGCGTCGCGTACGTCGTGCTCCGCAGGTGTCCTACGACGGTCCGGGTACCGCCGCTGACGGTCTGCGTACGTCCGACAACTTCGACATGTACAACGGTGCGCCGGATCGCTACGACTGGCAGCTGGTCGGCAAGAAGGAGATCTACATCCCCTACAACGCCTACAAGCTGGACTCGCCGAGCCTGAAGTACGCCGACATCATCAAGGCTGGTCACATCAACCAGGACCTGACTCGTTACGAGCTGCACCGCGTATGGCACGTTACTGCGACCCTGAAGTCGGGCGAGCGTCACATCTATGCCAAGCGTGACTTCTACATCGACGAAGACACCTGGCAAGCCGCTCTGATCGACCACTACGACGGCCGTGGCACTCTGTGGCGTGTCGCTGAGGCGCATGCCCAGTACTACTACGACAAGCAAGTGCCGTGGTACACCGTGGAAACTCTGTACGACCTGCTGTCCGGTCGCTACCTGGCCCTGGGTATGAAGAACGAGGAGAAACAAGCCTACGACTTCAACTACAAGGCCGCTGGCAGCGATTACACCCCGGCTGCTCTGCGTCAGGCTGGCGTTCGCTGAAACCTGCCTCAGGCAACACGACGAAGCCGGCCTTGTGCCGGCTTTTTCGTTACGGACTGTAGCGGGCGCTTCAAATGGCCATTGCAAGTCGCTAGGCTGGGTTCAGATCGAGCCCGCCGATGCACCCAGAAGACTTCCAAGAATAGGCCGATGACAGATTTCTCCCGCTCGCCAGGTTTTCCCTACACGCCGGCCACACCGGTTGAAGCGCGTTTCTATCGTCCGCCACTACCGGCAGGACATATGCCGCGGCCCAGGCTGTGCGAGCGTCTCGAGGAGGGCCTGCAAGGGCGCCTGCTGCTGGTCAGCGCGCCAGCAGGTTTTGGCAAAAGCTCACTGGCCATCGAGTTCTGCGAACGACTACCCGATCACTGGCACAGCCTCTGGCTCGGGCTGAGCGAGCGCGATCATGATCCGGGGCGATTCCTCGAGCGTCTCCTGAATGGGCTGCAGCAGTTCTACCCTGGCCTCGGCGAGGAAGCGCTCGGGCTGCTGAAGATGCGCCAGCGCCATCAACCCTTCGCATTCGAGCAGTGGCTTGACGGTTTACTCGATGAGCTGACCCAGCAACTCGATGATGGTCAACCACTGTTGCTGGTGCTGGACGACTACCATCTCGCGCAGGGGCCGGTGCTGGACCGTTGCCTGCAATTTCTCCTCAACCATTTACCCCCTGGTGTGCTGCTGTTGGTCACCAGCCGTCAGCGGCCTGACTGGCATCTGGCGCGCCTGCGTCTGTCGCGACAGTTGCTGGAGCTCAACGAGCAGGATCTGCGTCTGACGGCTGCCGAGCTGGACGCGCTGTTGGCAAGTCAGGGCGCGCGCCTCGAGCAGCAGCAGGTCAGCGGCATACTGCAGCGCAGTGAGGGTTGGATCGCTGGCTTGCGTCTCTGGCTGTTGGCTGTCGAGGAGCTGGCCGACGCTGGCGAGGCACTGCAGTTGCACGGCGGTGAAGGGCTGATCCGTGAATACCTGCTCGAGGAAGTCATCGAGCGGCAGCCCGCCGAGGTGCAGCAGTTCCTGTACGACACCGCCTGCATGGAGCGCTTCTGCGCTGAGCTGTGCGATGCGGTTCGTGACAGCCATGACAGCGCCGCGATCATCCGTCATTTGCAGGCCAATCAGGTGTTTCTGGTGCCGCTCGATGAACAGGGGCACTGGTTTCGCTATCACCACCTGTTCTCCGACCTGCTCAATGCGCGCCCTGCCGACGGCTTGAGTCGTTCGCACGGTAGTGCTCACCTGCGTGCCTGTCGCTGGTTCGCTGCGCAAGGCATGCTGGATGCCGCCATCGAGCAGGCGCTGCTGGCGGGGCAGGCCGACGTGGCCGCCAGCCTGGTGCAGAACCTGTCCGAGGAGCAGATGCTGGCGGAACAGAACATCGCCATGCTGCTGCGCTGGAAAACCAATCTGCCGGACGATCTGCTGGCCAGCACACCACGGCTGATCATGCTCTATGGCTGGGCCCTGGCGTTGGCCTGTCAGCTGGATGCCGCCCAGGAGCTGCTTGATCAGCTCGCACGCTTCCTGCCCGCCGCCGAGCCTGCCGCCCAGCGCAGCCTGCTGGCGCAGTGGCAGGCGCTCGATGGGGTCATCGCCCGTGGCCGGGGCGATGGTGCGCGCGCCGAACTGCAATGCAGCGAAGCCCTGGCCGGTTTACCGGCGGAGCGTTACGGTCCGCACTTCATGTGCCTGTCGGCGTTGTCCAACCTGGCCATGGTGCGGGGTGACCTGTGGCGTGCGCGCGGGCTGAACCGCGACGCCCTGGAGCTGGCGCAGCGTATCGACAATGCCCTGCTCGAGGCGCTTGCCCACTACGAGCGCGCCCGCGTGTTGCAGGCCCGTGGTGAGGTGCTGCGCGCGCAGGAGGAGGTGCAGCAGGGATTGCTGCTGGTGCAGCGTTTGCCTGCACAGCGCAGTTATTCGGTGCGGGCGCGGTTGACGATTTATGAGGGCTATCTGCTCAGCCTGCGTCTGCAGCCTCAGGCCGTTGAGCGCATACGGGTGGGGATTGCCGAAGCCAGGGCCTGTCGTGACGTCGGTGCGTTGATCGGCTATTGCGTGCTGGCCAGCCTGGAAGGGCGTGATGGACGGCCTGCCGAGGCGTTTGCCCTGCTGGGTGAGGCCGAGCGCTTGATGCATGTCTGGGATGTGCCGGCGATCTACTACCTGGCGATGATCACGCTGATCAAGTGCGAGCTGTGGCTGCGGCAAGGGCAGGTCGAGTTGGCTGCCGCCTGGTTGCCTCAGTTGGCGGAAACCTATGGTGAGCAGGGGCGAGCACTGGCACCGGAGTTTCACCCGCAGCTGGCGTTGCATATCGACCTGCAGCTGGCGGCTCTGGAGCGTCTGCAGGGCGAGCTGGGGAATGCGGAGCGCCGTCTGCGTGCATTGCAGCAGCGTGCACAGGGGCTGGGTGGTCACTTGGTCGCTCTGGCGGCGCAGGCGCAGCTTGCCCAGTTGCTGAAGCAGACCGGGCGAGAGCGGGAGGCGCAGCAGCAGCTAGACAGTTGCCTGGATCTGGCGCAGGGCGGGGCGCTGCTACCTTTCATCGAGTTGCTGCAGCATCAGCCGCAGTGGCTGCGCGAGCGCCTGCAACTGCGCTCGACCTGTCCGCTGCGCGATGCGCTGCTCGCCCAGTTGCCGGGCAGCCGGGATGCGCACGAGGAGGTCGCGGAGGCGGGCGGCCTCGCGGAAAAACTCAGTGGCCGCGAGTTGGCCGTGCTGCAGTTGATCGCGCGCGGCTGTTCCAATCAGGAGATCAGCGAGCGTCTGTTCATCTCCCTGCACACGGTCAAGACCCACGCCCGTCACATCAACAGCAAGCTTGGCGTCGAGCGGCGCACTCAAGCTGTGGCGCGGGCCAAGGGCCTCGGTCTGCTGCGCTGATGCAGGCATTGCAGCAGCCGATCAAGACGGTGCCTGGCTCAACCTAGGTTGGGCAGTGTTGGGCGCCTACTCATGCTCTGATCACGGATACCTATTGCAAGAATCAAGGTATCGCGCATGTCTGCCAATAGACTGTCTCTGCAACCACCGTTGGCTGCCGGCTTCTCACGTCTGGGCTTCGGTTCTTTGCCGTTGGAGCGTTTGAAATCGCGTTATGGCAACGCGACTCAGGGGGCTCGCTATGTCGAGATCGACGGCTTCAATGTCCATTACCGTGACGAAGGGAGTCGTGACAAACCGGTGTTGCTACTGATCCACGGCGTCGTCGCTTCGCTGCACACCTGGGACGGGTGGGTGCAGGCCTTCGCCCCGCATTACCGCATCATCCGCTTCGACGTTCCGGGGTTCGGCCTCACCGGTCCGGCGCGCGACGGCGTCTATTCGGTCGAGCGCATGATGCATGTGCTCGGTCAACTGCTCGATTACCTGCAGGTGGGCAAGGCGGATATCGCCGGCAACTCCCTTGGCGGCTATATCGCCTGGAACTTCGCCCTGGCGCAGCCGCAGCGCGTCGGCAAGCTGGTGCTGATCGACCCGGCCGGCTATCCCATGCACAAGGTGCCGTGGATGATCGCTGCGGCGGCGCTGCCCGGCGCTACTGTCGCCCTGCCGATGTGGATGCCGCGCGCCCTGATCGCTCAAGGCATCAAGGAGGTCTACGGTGAGCCAGGGCGAATCAAACCAGGTGTGGTCGAGCGCTACTACGACCTGTCGCGGCGCCCCGGTAATCGTCGTGCCATGATGGATATCTTCCGCGTGCTGCTGAAGGTCAACCAGGAAGAGCTGCACACGACGCCAGAGCGGATCGCGCTGATCAAGGCGCCAACCCTGCTGATGTGGGGCGATCGCGATCGCTGGATCTCACCCAAACATGTGCTGCATTGGCAGCGCGACCTGCCGGGTGTTCAGGTCAGGGTCTATCCGGGTGTCGGGCATATCCCCATGGAAGAGATTCCCGAGCAGAGTGCGGCCGATGCAATGAGATTTCTGCTGGGTTGAGTTTGCCCTGGAGAGGCCCGGAGAAAATCCGGGCCACGAAAAAGCCCGGACAGATTCCGGGCTCGTTTGGGTTACGTCGCAGGTGCCGCGTTTCAGGCGGCTCCGGCCTGAATCAGCGGGGCACCGTCAAACTCCTCGCGGGTGGCGTGCAACAGATCCAGGTTGTTGTGTTCCCAGGGATGGAAGCCGTCCTTGAAGAAGTCCAGATAAGCGCTGACCAGCGGGCGGAACACGCCTTCCTTGCCCCACATCCAGCGGATGCCGTCACGCCAGACGCGCCAGTTCCACAACAGGCCGTCCACTTTGAGCATGTGTGCCAGGCCACGGGTGGTGTCGAGCACGAAGAAGAAGGTGCCCATGAGCATTGCCCGGCGCAGCAGCTTGCGGCTGCCGCACACCTGGTTGTAGACGTCGAACGCCACCGCCTTGTGCTCGGTCTCCTCGAGTGCGTGCCAACGCCACAGGCGAGCCAGGGCCGGGTGAGCGTCGGCCATGTACGCGTCATTTCTCAGCAGGCCATCGGCCATGATCGCGGTGATGTGCTCCAGCGCTGCGGTTGCGGCCAGCTGGCGTTGTGGCGAGAACTTCTTCTGGGTGTAGCGGATGCGCGTCCTGGCGCGTTTCTCGATGCGTTCGACGTCGTAACCCAGGTCGCGCAGGCGCTGGCTGTACTCCAGATGTTCACGACTGTGATGGCCTTCCTGGCCGATGAAGCCGCGAATCTGTTCATCGAGTACCGGGTCGTCGATGCGGTCGCGAAACTGGCGCACCGAGTCGATGAAGAAACGCTCGCCGTCGGGAAACAACACCGACATGGCATCGAACAGGTGGGTCTTGAAGGCATCGCCGCCGTTCCAGTGGCGCGGCAGCGGGTTGGGCAGATCGAAATCCATCTGTCTGGGACGAATCTGCAAACCTTCCGGTGTGGTGCTGGCCATGAGAGCTCCATCGCGCTGTTTGACGGGTTCCACTATGGTCGTCATGCGCCGCTGGGCACAGGTTCGTAACAGCCAAGGTGACGGTCATATCCGGCCAGTGCGTTATTCCAGTAGAAAGTTGGGGCAGCAGCAGGGCAACGAGCATGGATGCGCTGAGCTAAGGTTCGCAATCGAGAAGGTCATTTGCGGCCAGTCACCAGAACAACGAACTCATGAAACAAACCCTCAATTTCACCGCCGAACTGGTTCCCGTGGCCTACGCCGAGGCATTGCTGGCGCTGGCGGAAGAGTTCGGCCTGGCGCGTGCCGAGCTGTTCGCTGCGGCACGGGTACGCCCTGAAGTGCTTGGCAGTCCCAATGGTCGACTGTCCTTTCTCGACTTTCACCTGCTGACGCAGACCGCCTTGCAGCGTTGCGGCGAACCGGCGCTTGGCCTGGTATTGGGCCAGCGCCTGAACGTCTCCACCCATGGCATCCTCGGTTACGCGGTGCTGTCCAGTGCCAACCTGGGCAAGGCGCTGCAGTTCGCCCTGAAGTACTACCGGGTGCTCGGCCTGGCATTCGAGCTGGAACTGGTGGAGCAAGAGGAGGATATGCAGTTGCGTGCGCTCGAGTCCTTTCCCATGGGGCCGCAATCACGCTTCGCCGCCGAGGGCCTGTTGACCAGCATCCATAGCATTGCGCGCTTTCTCGTGGGGGAAGAGTTGCGGGGCTTGGCCGTTGGTTTCGCGCATCCCGCGCCGGACTATGCTGAGCGCTATGCCGAGGTGTTCGGGGTGGCCGCGCAGTTCGAACAGCCCTGGCACTGGCTGCGCTTGCCCCGGCACTACCTGCAACGGCCCATGGCGCTGGCCAACCCGGCCACGGTGCAGATGTGCGAGCAGCAGTGCGAAGCGCTGCTGGCCAGCCTCGATGTGCAGGATGGCCTGCTTACGCGGGTGCGCCGATTGTTACTGGCGCGTCCCGGAGATTTTCCCGACCTGGAAAGCGCCGCTGGTGCCCTGCATACCAGCGGCCGCAGCCTGCGCCGGCACCTGGCGCAGCTGGGCACCAGCTATCAGCAGGTGCTCGACGACGTGCGCAAGCGCCTGGCCCTGCAGTACCTGACCACCACGCATTTGCCGCTGTATGAAATTGCCCAGTTGCTGGGTTTCAGTGACCCGTCCAACTTCCGCCGTGCATTCCGCAAATGGACCGGTAAACTGCCCGGTGATTACCGCGCTGAGGAATGAGGAGAGGTCTGTATGGATGACTGCAGTTCTCAGGTGTGCAGCGGAATGTCGGCGCGCTGAGATTAAGGTGGCGCCAGGCAGCAGTTGACGCAATGGCGTAGCTGGCTAATAATCGCCAGCAACACGGCCCCTGTCGGTTGATGCGCTCCGGCGCTGAGATTGCTCAGGGGTTTTTTATTGCCTGCGATTTACCAATCTCTCGTCTTCCAGTCATCGTCCACGCC
>CAMPIF010000088.1 GCA_946886245.1 Ectopseudomonas composti
CGCCCGCACCGAGGGTAATCAACGCCGACACCCAATCGAACGTGCCGGTGAAACCCTCGGGCCAGAGCACGTGATAACCGAAGAACAGCGCCAGGTTGAGGATCACCCCAACCACGGCAGCGGTGATCCCGGTCAGCGGCGCGGTGAACTTCAACTGCCCGTGGGTCGACTCCACCAGCGGCCCGCCGGCGAGGATGAACAAGAATGACGGCAGGAAGGTGAACCAGGTGACCAGCACCGCCGCCAACGCACCGCTGGCGAAGGCCGAATCGCCGCCGAACACCGGCTGGCCATAGGCACCGACGAACGCGACAAACGCCACCACCATGATCAACGGCCCTGGCGTGGTCTCGCCCAGCGCCAGGCCATCGATCATCTGTCGCGGCGTCAGCCAGCCGTAATGCTCGATGGCACCTTGATACACGTAGGGCAGCACCGCATAGGCGCCGCCGAAGGTCAGCAGCGCCGCCTTGGTGAAGAACCAGCCCATCTGCGTCAGCGTGCCCTGCCAGCCGAACGCCAGGGTCAGCAGGCCCATCGGCAGCAACCAGAGCACCGCACCGACCAACAGGATCAGCACCAGCCGGCTGGAGCGAAAATGCGTGTGCGCCAGGCGCGTCTCGTCATCGATCAACGCCGGCGCATGCGCCCCGCCCGCCTCGCCATGCCCGGCACCGACGGCGAAGTGCTGCGGCGCCAACCACCCGCCGATGTACCCCACCAGCGCGGCGCCCAGCACGATCAGCGGGAACGGCAGTTGCAGCGCGAAAATGGCGACGAAGGCCGCCGCCGCGATGGCCCACAGCCAGGCGTTCTTCAACACCCGCCCGCCGATGCGCCAGGCCGCCTGCACCACGATGGCCGTCACCGCCGGCTTGATGCCGTAGAAGATCCCCGCCACCAGCGGCACATCGCCGAACACCAGATAGACCCAGGACAGCGCGATCAGGATAAACAGCGACGGCAGCACGAACAGCGCCCCGGCAATCACCCCGCCCCAGGTGCGGTGCATCAGCCAGCCGATATAGGTGGCCAACTGCTGCGCCTCCGGCCCCGGCAGCAACATGCAGTAATTCAGTGCATGCAGGAAACGCCGCTCGGACAGCCAGCGGCGCTTCTCCACCAACTCCTGGTGCATGATCGAAATCTGCCCCGCCGGCCCACCGAAACTGATCAGCCCCAGCTTCAGCCAGAACCAGAAGGCCTGCAGAAAACTGACCGGGGCGGGACGTTCAGGCGAGTCGGACATCGGCGGGCTCCATCGGCGGATAAATCGACCGGCCACTATAGCCACGAAACATGACAGCCGCGCGACACCGTACGAAAAACCACCAGCCCCACGCAGCCCTTGCCCCACCTGGGCTGGAAGAGTTTTCCCGCATCTTATCCACAGCGCTTTCCCCAGATTCTGTGCACGACACCCGGCAACACGTCCCCGCCCTGCCCGGGTGTTGAAAATTCGAGCCAAGTGATTGATTAAAAGCGGTATTCCGTCTGGCAATAACGCCAGCAAAGCGTCATTGAGCAAAAACTATACGGCTTACTGAGGCCCGCTTGAATGCTAGGTGCGGAGCGCTTTTGCAAAGGTTATCCACAGCGCTGCACACAGAATTTGTGGGTGGCTGTGAGCAGGTTTGGCTCGCCCGTCTCTCCCATGGAAAACGCCCCACGTAGCATTTCGCCAATGAGGCATGGACAACGCAGCGGTGGATGGCAGGACCAAAAGAAGACAGATTTATTTACTGCCTTCGCGTTCAGAAGCCCGGTGCGCACGGCGCACCCTACGATAAGAGCGCCGATGCATCAGGCGCGCGAGTAGCTCCTTCAGGAGGGTGAGCGGAATCGCCGTGGAAGAGGTTGAGCGGCATCGATGCCACGACGACTGCATGGATGCAGGAGGTAGAGCGACGCAGGATGCCAAAGCCGAGAGCTGCGATGGTGGGGACGCCTAGCTCGGGTGGTGGGGCGGGCGGTTTTGGTTACTTTTGTAGGACGGCCATCCGGAGATAAAAACGACTCGCCCGAGGGAGGCGAAACCAGAAACATCGGTCAAACAGTTAATCCAGGCGACCGCTACCCTCTGCACGAAAAGCACTTTTATTCGAATGAAACTATTGGTTCCACGCCCACCATGCCCCGATGCCTCGAACAGATAAAGGCCCCGGATTTCATCCGGGCTACGCCTTGAAACGACGACGCTAGTTCACCTTCGCTGGCGAAGCATCCTCGAAGCGATTCACCTTGCGCAGGCTCTTGAAGCCGAGCATCCAGCCGCCAGTAACGGTCAGGGTGCAGGCGCAGCCGATCAGCGCCGCCGGCACCACGCCGAACCACGCCGCGCTGGTGCCGGCGCGGAATTCACCCAACTCGTTGGAAGAGCCGATGAACAGCATGTTCACCGCGCTGACCCGGCCGCGCATGGCGTCCGGCGTGGAGAACTGCACCAAGGATGAGCGGATGTACATGCTCACCATGTCCGCACCGCCGGCCAGCACCAGCGCGGCGAACGACAGCCAGAACAGGCTGGACAGGGCGAACACCAGGTTGGCCACGCCGAACAGCGCCACCGCGCCGAACATCACCAGGCCGACATGGCGGTTGAAGGGTTTCATGCTCAGGTACAGGCCCACCGACACCTCGCCGATGGCCATGGCGCTGCGCAACAGGCCCAGGCCCGTCGGCCCGACTTCCAGCACTTCCTGGGCGTAGATCGGCAGCAGCGCGATCACGCCGCCAAGCAGCACGGCGAACAGGTCCAGCGAGATGGTGCCGAGGATGATCGGGCGCGTGCGGATGAAGTGGATGCCGGCGGTAAAGCGCGCCCAGGCGGTGGACTCCAGCGCCTGCATCTTTTCCGCGTAGCGCACCGGCACTCGCGGCAGCAGTGCGGAGCCAGCGAGGAAGCAGGCCAGGCACACCGAGTAGGTCAGCCCACCGCCGCCGATGGCGTACAGGCCGCCACCGATCACCGGCCCGGAAATGGTCGCGCCGCGCATGATCATGCTGTTGGCGGCGATGGCCGCAGCCAGGCGCTCGCGCGGCACGATCTGCGGCAACAGGCTCGATAGCGCCGGCCCGGTGAAGGCGCGGCCACAGCCGTAGAGCACCAGCACCGCGTAGTACCAGCTGACCGCCACCTCGCTCAGCGACAACCACAGCAACGCCGCCGCACACAGGCCTTCGAGCAGCCAACTGAGCATCAGGATCAGCTTGCGGTCGTAGCGGTCGATCAGGTCGCCGGCGGGCATCAGCAGCACCAGCATGGGGATGAACTGGGCCAGGCCGACATAGGCCAGCGACAGCGGATCGCGCGTCAGGTCGTAGACCTGCCAGGCCACCACGATGGCCTGGATCTGTACGGCGAACACCACCACGATGCGGGCGATGAGAAACGGCAGGAAACCGGGAAGTCGGTAGACGGAAACAGGGGCAGCGGACACGGCGAAAATCTCGAGGCAGAACCGGCCAGTGCCGGACGAGGTAAGCCGGCCAATCTACGGGAAAGCTCCGCCACGGGGCAAACCCGAGAACAGGCTGTTGCGCAGATCACGCCCTGGTCTACGCGGTGGCGTCAGACACACACGAGCGCCTTACTGGACGACGCCGGGTGCCGCGCCTGGTTCGGTCACTGCAGGAGCGCCGCCCCGGCGCGAAGACGGATACGGCCGTATCGCAATAGTGAGCCGCCGGCTCCATTCGCCGCGGGCTCGGCTCCTGCAGGTATTGGCAGCTCGGGGGATGCAGGAGGTCATTCCTCCCGCCAATATCCAGGCTAGACGAATGCCTGGTCGCCGAAACCGCGCGGCAGACGCTGCGGGCCTGGCAAGGCAGCCAGACGCGCCTCCCAGGACGTGCGCCAGTCGTTGATGGCGCGGGCAGCCTTCTCGCGGCGGGCGGCACGGCGCGCGGCATTGCGCGCGTTACGTCGAGCTTCGGTGAACACTTCGGTCTTGCGGCAATTGCGGCATTTGACCTTGGCCAATTCGGTGGTGGCGGGCAGCTTTTCACCATGAGAACCACAGGCGAGGTGGCCAGAGACTTTGTAGTGCGTAACCATCGCGTTATCTCCTTGATTGTGGGTGCCCGACTGCAGAGAGCCGGTCTACATCCCTCAGGAAATGGGACTGTGCAAGCGGTACGCGGGTTCATTGCCATCGACCAAGGGGCATGCCGCCTCTGGCCGTGCGCCCCACCAAAGGGTTTTAATGCGCTCTTTTACCGGAACCTCACCATGCCCCTGAGCCCCGATGAACTCGCGCAAATCAGCGCTCTCACCCTGGCCCACTACCAGAGCAGCGCCGAGGATTTTCGCGAGGGCACGCGCGACCATGATGTGAGTCAGAACATTGCCGCCCTGCTACGTCATATCGAAGCTGAAAAGCCCTGGCGTATCCTCGATTTCGGCTGTGGCCCGGGGCGTGACCTGCGCACCTTCAGCGGCCTCGGCCATACCGCCGTCGGCCTCGATGGCTGCGCAGAGTTCGTCGCCATGGCGCGTGCCGATAGCGGCTGCGAGGTGTGGCAGCAGAGCTTTCTCGAACTGGACCTGCCGGCCGGGCATTTCGATGGCATCTTCGCCAACGCCAGCCTGTTCCACGTGCCGGATCAGGAGCTGCCGCGCGTGCTCGGCGAGCTGCATGCGGCGCTCAAGGCCGGCGGCGTGCTGTTCAGCTCCAACCCGCGCGGCGAGAATCAGGAAGGCTGGAACGGCCCACGCTACGGCAGCTACCACGACCTCGAACGCTGGCGCGCGCGGCTCACGGCGGCCGGCTTCGTCGAACTGGAGCATTACTACCGCCCCGCCGGCCTGCCACGCGACCAGCAACCCTGGCTGGCCAGCGTGTGGCGGCGACTCGGTTGAGGTTCACCGCCGCAAGGCATGCCAGGGCGCTCGCTCGGGACAGCCAGGCGCCTGGCAGTTCCCTGCCTCGCCCTAGTCGAGTACAGGGCGGAAGAAGCTGCGCTCGTAGCTGAGGACGCAGCGCGTCTCCTCGGCGTACTTGAACGCCGCCTGGCACTCGGCGTCGACGAATGAATCCTGACGGTAGCGCTCGTAGTCGGTCAGGCTGGGAAAACTGAACAGTGCCAGCGCGACGTTATTGGCCCCCTCGGACGGCAGGAAATAGCCATGGTGCGTACCGCCGAATTTCTCTACCAAGGGAATCCACAGTTTCGCGTAGCGCTCGAATTCCTCGAGTTTGTAGGGGTCGACGATGTAGCGCAGGTAGCAAGTGATCATGGCAGTCCTTCCTTGCGGGCATGTTCGATGAGCGCGCGATATAAACACGGCTCGGCCGGCAGATGCATCTGCTACGGAACGAAATCGCCTTCGCCAACAACCGCCCGCTGCAGAGCACCGAGCATCGGCGCCCCAGTGCCCGCGAAGCGCTTCAAGTTGCACCTGGCTGGAGGGGACCGGCACGGCTTCGCGACAACATCAGCGCCAGGCCTGCGACCCAGATCACCGAGATACCGTAGTTGATGCGCTGGTACAGGCCGAACGAATGCCCGGTCTCGACGGCCTGGGCCATCAGCACCACAGTGGCCACGGCCAACAGGGTGCAAGCGAGGGAAAACAGACCGAAGCCGCGAGCGCCCATCAGGCGTTTACTCGCAAAGGCCCAGAGCAGGCTGGCCAGGGTCAGCGATAGGAACATCACCAGCCCGGCCAGGTTGTGCATCTGCTGCGAGAAGGACGGCTGTAGCGGCGCGCATCCCTGGTCGCAGGGGAAATAGCCGGTGGCGAAGCTGGCCAGCCCATGGACGAGCATCAGCCCGGCACTGAACAGCGCCAGCCGCGAGCCGCGCAGCCGACGCAGCACGCCCACGGCGAAGAGCACAAAGAGCACGCCCAGCGGCCGGTTGTTGACCCAGGCCGAGAAGCCCTGGGTGGGTGAGCCCTGCGCGCCAAGCTGGCTCATGGCCTGATCCAGATGGCTGTAATCGGGGTACGCCAGCGCCGTCAGCAACACGCCGAAGAACAGCCAGAACGGTATCAGCACGCCCAGGCCAAGCAACATCCGATCAAGGTTTTTCATTCGTCCCTGCTCCTTGCGGGTAGTGGGGGCCCCTTGCCCCTGCGGTGAGTCGGCTAACGGGTCTTGAGCGACGGCAGCAGCGCGGTGAGGATGCCCAGCAGCGGCAGGAAGGAGCACAGCAGGAACACCTCCTCGATGCCGTGGATGTCCGCCAGGTAGCCGAGCAGCGCCCCGCCGATGCCACCGAAGCCGAACATCAGACCGAAGAACAGCCCGGCGATCATGCCGACGTTGCCCGGCATCAGCTCCTGGGCGAAGACCACGATGGCGGAAAACGCCGAGGCCAGGATGAAGCCGATCACCATGCTCAGCACGCCGGTCCAGAACAGGTCGACGTGCGGCAGCAGCAGGGAGAACGGCGCCACGCCGAGGATGGAGAACCAGATCACCCGCTTGCGCCCGATGCGGTCGCCGATCGGCCCGCCGAAGAAGGTGCCGGCCGCCACCGCGCCGAGGAACAGGAACAGGTAGAGCTGCGAGCTGGCCACCGACAGGTCGAACTTCTCGATCAGGAAGAAGGTGAAATAGCTGGTGAAGCTGGCCATGTAGAAGTATTTGGAGAACACCAACAGCGCCAGGATCAGCAAGGCGAACTTCACCCGCGCGGCCGACAGACCATGAGTGGCCATGCCGCCCTGCTTGAGTTTGAACAGCGTCAGGTGGTGGCGATACCAGCGGCTCAGGCCATACAGCACGACGATGGCGAAGGCGGCGAACAGGCCGAACCAGGCGACGTTACCCTGGCCGTAGGGAATGATGATCGCCGCCGCCAGCAGCGGGCCGAAAGCGGTACCGGCGTTGCCGCCAACCTGGAAGGTGGACTGCGCCAGGCCGTAGCGGCCGCCCGAGGCGAGGCGGGCGATGCGCGACGCCTCCGGATGGAAGGTCGAGGAACCGATGCCCACCAGTGCTGCGGCCATGAGGATCGCCGGAAAGCTGCCGACGAAGGCCAACATGAGGATGCCGACCAGGGTACACAGCGAACCGGCCGGCAACAGCCAGGGCTTGGGATGGCGGTCGGTGTGATAGCCCACCCAGGGCTGCAGCAGCGAGGCGGTGAGCTGGAAGGTCAGGGTGATCAGGCCGATCTGGGCGAAGCTCAGGCCGTAGTTGAGCTTGAGCATCGGGTAGATGGCGGGCAACACCGCCTGGATCAGGTCGTTGATCAGGTGCGCCAGGGCGCAGGCGCCGATCACGCGCATTACCAGAGGGCTGGCCTGGCTGACGGGCGAGGCGCCGGCCAGGGTCGTAGCGGCAGGACTGCTGGACATGCTTGAAGCTTCCGGACGAGGTGAGGAACGGCGCTATGCTAGGCTGCGCCCAATCGCCTGTCTCACGAAGACAGGGCAGCAACCCTCGCAAAAAGGGCACAGGCATGCGATTACCTGAGAAGTTGCTGGCCGAGATCGACGCCTCCCCCTGGCTGATCAGCAGCAGCGCCACCGATTACCCGATCAACGCCATCATCGAGCCGCACTCGCACCGCAACAAGCATCAGCTGATCTACGCCATCTCCGGGGTGATGGTGGTGACTTCGGCGCTGAACCAGTGGACGGTGCCGCCGAGCCGAGGCATCTGGATGCCCTGCGGCCAGGTGCATGCGATCCGCTGCATCGGCAGCGTGCGAATGCGCAGCGTCTTCGTGCGCCCCGACGCCCTGGCGGACATGCCCGCCGAGTGCCGCGCCGTGGCCATCTCACCGCTGCTCAGCGAGCTGATCCGCGCCGCCGTGGCGATCACCCAGCCCAATGCCGACGACTCGCGCGAGGCGCGGGTGATGCGCCTGATCCTCGATGAATTGCGCATCCTGCCGACCCTGCCGCTGCACCTGCCGCAGCCGGCCGACCCACGCATCCAGGCGATCTGCGCGACGCTGCAGAACGACCCGGGCGACGCCTCCACCCTGGCCGACTGGAGCACCCGCCTGTGTCTGGACGAGAAGACCATCCAGCGCCTGTTCCACAAGGGCACCGGCATGACCTTCGGCCAATGGCGCCAGCAAGCGCGCCTGTTGTTGGCCCTGGAGCGCATCGCCCTGGGCGAGAAGATCATCGACATCGCCGTGGCGCTGGGCTACGAAAGCCCCAGCGCCTTCGCCACCATGTTCAAGAAGCAGTTCGGCACCACGCCCAGCCAGTTCTTCAAGTGATGCCGAGGCTGCCCAACGCTTGCTCGCAGCATGCCGACGACACTCATTAGCCACTTCAACAACCGCTATATATAAATAAACATAACGATGTAGGATTGCGCATCCGGTCTGTCGTCAGGATCGACGCCACGAGAAATACTCATGCTCAAGCCTCTCAAGCACAGCCTTCTCGCCCTCGGCCTGGTCCTCGCCAGCGGCGCCATCGCCGACGAGGTCAAGGTCGCGGTCGCCGCCAACTTCACCGCACCGATGCAGGCCATCGCGCCTGCCTTCGAGAAGGCCACCGGGCACAAGCTGCTCGCATCCTTTGGCGCCACCGGGCAGTTCTACGCGCAGATCAGGCATGGCGCGCCGTTCGATGTGCTGCTCAGCGCCGATGACAGCACCCCGGCCAGGCTGGAGGGCGACGGCGCGACCGTGCCCGGCTCGCGCTTCACTTACGCCATCGGCAGCCTGGTGCTGTGGTCGGCCGATGCCAGCTACCTCGACGGCACGAACGCAGCGCTGAAAGCCGGCCAGTTCAGGCACCTGTCCATCGCCAACCCGAAGGCCGCGCCCTATGGCCTGGCCGCGATGCAGGTGCTGGACAAGCTGGGCCTGAGTGAGGCGGTCAAGGCCAAGCTGGTGGAGGGCCAGAACATCACCCAGGCGCACCAGTTCGTCTCCAGCGGTAACGCCGAGCTGGGTTTCGTCGCCCTGTCGCAGCTGTACAAGGACGGCCAGCTCAGCGGCGGCTCGGCCTGGATCGTTCCGGACGCCATGTACGATCCGATCAGGCAGGACGCGGTGATGCTCAAGCAGGGCGCGAACAACCCGGCCGCCGTCGCACTGGTCGAGTATCTGAAAGGCCCGGAAGCGGCCAAGGTGATCGAATCGTTCGGCTATAAACTGCCGTAGCCTGCCACCGGAACCCACTCATGCCGCTGTCCAAGAACGACCTCGATGCGATCCTGCTGACCCTCGAGCTGGCCTCGCTGACCACCGTGCTGCTGCTGATCATTGGCACGCCCATCGCCCTGTGGCTGGCGCGCACCGACTCCTGGCTCAAGCGCCCGGTCGGCGCCGTGGTGGCGCTACCGCTGGTGCTGCCACCGACGGTGATCGGCTTCTATCTGCTGGTGAGCATGGGGCCCAATGGCTTCTTCGGCCAACTGACGCAAAGCCTGGGTCTCGGCACCTTCACTTTCACCTTTACCGGCCTGGTGATCGGTTCGATCTTCTATTCCCTGCCCTTCGTCGTGCAGCCGTTGCAGAACGCCTTCGAGGCCATCGGCCGTGGTCCGCTGGAGGCTGCTGCGACCTTGCGCGCCAATCCCTGGGACTGCTTCTTCAGCGTGGTGCTGCCGCTGGCCCGCCCCGGCTTCATCACCGCCGCCATTCTCAGTTTCGCCCATACCATCGGTGAGTTCGGCGTGGTGCTGATGATCGGCGGCAATATCCCCGGCAAGACCCAGGTGGTCTCGGTACAGATCTACAACCACGTGGAAACCATGAACTACGCCCAGGCGCACTGGCTGGCCGGTGGCATGGTGGCGTTCTCCTTCATCGTTCTGCTGGCGTTGTACAGCGGGCGCAGCACCCGGATGAGGGCACTGTGATGTTCGGTTTCGGCAAGGCCTCGGCGCCCGCCGTCCAAGACGATGGAC
Organism: Ectopseudomonas composti; assembly: GCA_946886245.1. Next base: position 9,834 of record CAMPIF010000088.1, read on the forward strand.
GCATTCGCGCGCGCTTTCTGGTCAGGCATCCGGGCTTCACCCTGGATGTCGACCTCGACCTGCCCGGGCGCGGCGTCAGCGCGCTGTTCGGCCATTCCGGTTCGGGCAAGACCAGTTGCCTACGCTGCTTCGCCGGGCTGGATCGCCCGCAGCAGGGCTACCTGCAGGTCGCCGGAGAGCTCTGGCAGGACAGTGAGCGCGGGTTCTTTCTGCCCGCTCACAAGCGGGCCATCGGTTACGTATTCCAGGACGCCAACCTGTTCCCGCACCTGAGCGTGCGCAAGAATCTGGAATACGGCCAACGGCGCATCCCCGCCGCGCAGCGCAAGGTGGCGTTGGATCAGGCACTGGAACTGCTGGGCATCGGCCATCTGCTCGAGCGCATGCCCTCGGCGCTGTCCGGTGGCGAGCGCCAGCGCGTCGGCATCGCCCGCGCGCTGGTCACCAGCCCGCGCCTGCTGCTGATGGACGAGCCGCTGGCTTCGCTGGACCTCAAGCGCAAGCAGGAAGTGCTGCCTTATCTGGAGAGGCTGCACGAGCAGTTGGAAATACCCGTGCTCTATGTCAGTCATGCGCCGGACGAAGTGGCGCGTCTGGCCGATCATCTGGTGCTGCTCGACGAAGGCCGGGTGCGCGCCAGCGGCCCGCTCAAGGAAACCCTGCTGCGTGCCGACCTGCCCTTCGCCAGCGACGAGGATGCCGAGGCGGTGATCGACGGTCAGGTCTGCGCTCACGATGCCACCTACGATCTGCTGGAGCTTCAACTGCCTGGCAGCGAGGCGCGCCTGCGCTTGCCCCATGCGGCGCTGCCCAGCGGCCATCAGGTTCGGGTGAAGATCAAGGCCCGCGACGTCAGCCTGGCGCTCAATCGCGCCGAGGATTGCAGCCTGCTCAACCTGCTGCTGGCGACGGTGGAAAGTTGGCAGGCGCTAGACGCGCAGATGCTGCTGACCCTGCGCATCGGCGAACAGCATCTGCTGGCACGGATCACCCGTTACTCCTTCGATCAGTTGGGCATTCATGCCGGACAGGCGCTCTGGGCGCAGATCAAGTCGGTATCGTTGTTGGCACCCTAGGGGGCGGGACAAACGAGCCGGTCGACCGTAGGATGCGCCGCGCGCACCGAGCACGCGCACATGCACCAGGTTCGTCGCCCGGATGCAATCCGGGACGATTACCAGATACCCGGCAAATTCCTGCATACCCGGTGCGCATGGCGCACCCTACGCAGGATCGGTGCGCGCCGTAGGATGCGCCGCGCGCACCGAGCACGCGCAGATGCCCCCGGCTCGTAGCCCGGATGCAATCCGGGGCGATTACCAGACGCCCGACAATTGCGGCATACCCGGTGCGCATGGCGCACCCTACGTAAAGATCGGTGCACGCCGTAGGGTGCGCCGTGCGCACCGATCAGGCGCACATGCCCCGGCTCGTAGCCCGGATGCAATCCGGGGCGATTACCAGATGCCCGACAATTGCGGCATACCCGGTGCGCATGGCGCACCCTACGTAAAGATCGGT
>CAMPIF010000089.1 GCA_946886245.1 Ectopseudomonas composti
TGGTGCCGAGCCATATCCTGGCGCTGGATCGCCTGCCGCTGCTGCCCAACGGCAAGCTGGACCGGCAGAGCCTGCCCGAACCGCAGGTGGAGGCAGGTGCGTACCAGGCACCGCGTACCGAGCAGGAACAGTTGCTGGCCGGGCTGTGGAGCGAGTTGCTCGGTATTGGTCAGATCAGCCGCGATGCCCAGTTCTTCGCCCTGGGCGGCGACTCGATCCAGTCCCTGAGCCTGGTAACGCGGCTGCGCAAGGCCGGTTGGGAGCTGACGCCCAAGGCGGTATTCCAGCATCCGCGCCTGGCTGATCTGGCGGCGGTGCTGACACCGCTCGGCACTGAAAGCCTGGTGGTGCCGCGCGCCAGTGGCTCACTGCCGCTGACGCCGATCCAGGCGCATTTCTTCTCGCTGCCCATGGCCAACCGTGCGCACTGGAACCAGGCATTGCTGCTGGATGTGCGCCGACCCTTGCAGGCCGCGCCTCTGCAGCGTGCGCTGCAGGGGCTGATCGAGCATCACGATGCGCTGCGCCTGGCCTTCCGCCAGGATGAAGCGGGCAACTGGCAGGCCTTCTATCGGGACGAGGAGCAGGCCGAGCGTCTGTTCTGGCAGCGCCGCATCGACTCGGACGCAGCCCTGCAGGCGCAATGCGAGGCCGCCCAGCGCAGCCTGGACCTGCAGCACGGCCCACTGCTGCGGGTGCTGCTTGCGGATATGCCCGATGGCAGCCAGCGCCTGTTGCTCGCCGCTCATCACCTGATCATCGATGGCGTTTCCTGGCGCATCCTGCTGGATGATCTGGCTCGCGCCTACCAGCAGGCTGTGGCTGGCCAGGCGGTCGATCTCGGTGACCGGCCAGGCAGCTATCAGGCCTGGGCCGAGCACCTGTGGCGCCACGCGCAGGGTGCATCGCTGGCCAGCGAGATGGACTATTGGCAGGCGCAGCGTGTCAGCCAGCGCCTGCCCGTGGATGACCCGGCCGGCGAGGCCAGCCATGCCCAGGTGCAGACCTGTACCTGGCAGCTGAGCGAAGCGCAGACCCGGCGCCTGCTGCGCGAGACCCTGCAGCAGGATGCGCGCATGGACGAAGTGCTGCTCGCCGCGTTGGCCGAAGGGTTGCGCCGCTGGGGCGGCCTCGATGACAGCCTGATCGCCCTGGAAGGTCATGGGCGCGAATGGCTCGACGAGCACGCCGAGCAGGATATCGCCCGTACGCTGGGCTGGTTCACCAGTCTCTACCCGCTGCGTCTGCAGGCGCAGGAAACGCTGCCGCAGACCCTGGCCGACGTTCGCCAGCGCCTGCGCAGCGTGCCCAACAAGGGCCTGGGGCATGGCCTGCTGCGCCATCTGGGTAACGCGGAACAACGCCGCAGCCTGGCCGAGCTGGGCGAGCCCGAGATTGCCTTCAACTACCTGGGGCAGTTCGACGCGCAGCTCGGCGATGGTCACTTCGCACCCGCCAGCGAGTCGCCGGGCACTCTGGTCGATCCGGCCACGGCGCTGACTCGCGAGCTGGAAATCAACGGCCAGGTGTTCGCCGGCCGTCTGAGTCTCAGTTGTCGTTTCAGCGCCCAGCGCCATCGCCTGCAGCGCATCGAGGCGTTGCTGGCGGCGGTGGGCGATGCGCTGCAAGCCCTGATCGACGACACGCCGGCCGCGTCTGCACCACGCCAGGAAGCCCCGACGGCTAGCGCGCCCAGCCCCTTGCTGCGCCTGAACCAGGCGGCTGCCGAACGGCCCACGCTGTTCTGCGTTCACCCGGTCAGCGGCACGCTGGTCGGCTACTACCCCTTGGCCCGCGCTCTGACGCCGCACTGGCAGGTGTTCGGCCTGCAGAACCGGCAATTGCTACAGCCGTCCTGGCGTGACCAGAGCCTCGAACAGATGGCCCGCGATTACGTCAGGGTGATGCTGGCAACCCAGGCGCAGGGGCCTTACCACCTGCTCGGCTGGTCGATGGGTGGCGCCCTGGTACTGGCCATGGCCCGGCTGTTGGAGCGCCTGGGCAAGACGGTGGCCTTCGTCGGCCTGGTGGACGGCTACGTCCCCGGCGCCGGTCTGGCCCGCGCACCACGCGCTGCCGTGGCAGATGAGTCGACCTCGGGCGACGACGACTGGCAACAGTTGCTCGCCCTGGAGCGGCACATGCACGCGCTGGCCGCGCAACACCGGCACATCCAGCCGCTGCGCAGCCCGGTGCAGGCCTGGTGGGCCGCGCACTCGCCGGAGAACAACCGCAACGGCGAGGCGCTGCTGCAGAGCGCCCTGGGCCGCGAGTTGCACCTGTCGAGCTGGGTCGAGGCCGACCACCTGGGCATCGTCCGCGATCCGTCCTTCATCGAACACCTGGGCCGGCAACTGGCCGCGCTCGATCCATCGTCACGGCCACTGGGCCTGGAGAGTCACGATCATGCAAATTGAACCGCATTACGATCCGCTGCCGATGCCTGTCGCGCTCGATCTCGGCCCGGAGGCCACGCTGCGCGGCGCCGACTATCGCTTCGCCAGCACGGCCAGGCTGCAGCACCAGAGCGAGGTGGAGTCCAACGCGCGCAGCTATCCCAGGCGCATCCCGCTGGAGCTGCGCCGCGCCGAGGGCATCCACGTGCAGGACAGCGAGGGCCGCTGGTTCATCGATTGCCTGGCCGGTGCCGGCACCCTGGCCCTGGGGCACAACCATCCCGTCGTGTTGCAGGCCATTCGTGGCCTGCTCGATGGCAGGCGGCCGCTGCACACCCTGGACCTGATGACCGAAGCCAAGGACGAGTTCATCAACGAGCTGTTCGCCTGCCTGCCGGCCGAGTTCGCCCGCGATGCGCGCATCCAGTTCTGTGGGCCGGCCGGCACCGATGCGGTGGAGGCGGCATTGAAGCTGGTGCGCACGGCCACCGGGCGCAGCCAGATGCTGGCTTTCCACGGCGCCTACCATGGCATGACCCAGGGCGCCCTGAGCCTGATGGGCAGCCTGGGGCCCAAGCAGTATCTGGACGGCATGATCAGCGGCGTGCAGATGCTGCCGTACCCCTACGGCTATCGCTGCCCGTTCGGCCTGGGCGGTGCCGAGGGCGAAGGGGTCGGCCTGCATTACATCGAGAATCAGCTGTGCGATCCGGAAAGCGGTGTGCTGCCGGCCGCCGGCATGATTCTCGAGACGGTGCAGGGCGAGGGCGGGGTGATCGCCCCGTCCGCCGACTGGTTGCGCGGCATTCGGCGCATCACCCGTGAGGCCGGCGTGCCGCTGATTCTCGATGAGGTGCAGTGCGGTATCGGGCGTACCGGCAAGCTGTTCGCCTTCGAGCATGCCGGCATCACACCGGACGTGCTGGTGCTGTCCAAGGCCATCGGCGGCAGCCTGCCGCTGGCGGTGGTGGTCTACCACAAGGATCTCGACCGCTGGCAGCCAGGCGCGCACGCCGGCACCTTCCGTGGCAACCAGATGGCCATGGCGGCAGGCGCAGCCACCTTGCGCCTGATCCGCGAGGAGCGCCTGGACCAGCACGCCGCCGCCATGGGTGAACGCCTCTGTGCTCACCTGCAGGCACTGCAGGGGCGTTACCCGCAGATTGGCGAGGTGCGCGGCAGGGGGCTGATGCTCGGGGTGGAAATGGTCGATCCACAGGGCAGGGCGGACACCATGGGGCATGCGCCGCACAACCGCGCGCTGGCCTCGGCCGTGCAGCAACAGTGCCTGCGTCGGGGCCTGATTCTGGAGGTGGGCGGGCGCCATTCCAGCGTTCTGCGCCTGCTGCCGCCATTGATCATCACGGCGGCGCAGGTGGATCAGGTGGCAGAGATCTTCGCCAGCGCCCTCGACGCTGCGGTCAACCATTAGCAGAACGTGCCCCTTTAACGGGTGATGGCAAGGTTGTATCAAATTGCCATCTAAATGATAAAAATTACTATTTAGTTTTGCATTGATATTGGTTAGGCTAGCCAGCGTTTTTTTGACAGGCCAGCGGATTGGCTGGCGGTATCGGGGAGAAGATGATGTCGAAAGCAGTGCAAGGTGCTGGACGTTTTCAACTGAAGTGCCTGGCCGTGGTGATTGCAGCCACATGCCATGGCGTGGTTCAGGCGCAGGAGAGCGATGAGGCCAATCAGGTGACATTGCCTGCGCAAACGGTCACAGGTGAACTGGACCGCCCACAAGGCCCGGATTACGGCTACAAGGCCGAGAAAAGCCTGACCGCCAGCAAGACCAGCACGCCGCTGTCGGAGACGCCGCGTTCGGTGTCGGTGGTGACGCGCAAGCGCATCGAAGACCAGAAATCGCAGAGCCTCACCGATGTGTTGGGCTACGTACCGGGTATCTTCGCGCCGCCATTCGCTGCCGGTGATGGCCTGGCGGGTGATCTGTTCTTCATTCGTGGTTTCAACGCCACCGACTACGGCTACGGCCTGCTGCGTGACGGTTTGCGCGTGCAGGGCAACCGCTACGACACCACCAGCGAGCCCTATGGCCTGGAGCGGGTGGAAGTGTTCCGTGGGCCGACCTCGATTCTCTATGGCGAGAACGCGCCGGGTGGCCTGGTCAACCTGGTGAGCAAGCGCCCGACCGCTGCCCCGCAGGGTGAAGTGCAGCTCAACTACGGCTCCAACAACCGCCGCCAGCTTAACGTGGATGTTTCGGGCCCGCTGAATGACAGCGGCAATGTGCTGGGGCGCGTGGTGATGGTCGGTCGCGAGGCCGATACCCAGGTCGATCACGTGCAGGACAACCGCATCTATATCGCCCCGTCGCTGACGCTGAACTTCGATGACTTCAACAGCCTGACGTTGCTGTCGACCTACCAGAAGGACCGCACCAAGCTGGAGCTGGGCCTGCCGGCGGCCGGTACGCTGCTGAATAATCCGAATGGCAAGCTCGACAAGGACACCTTCCTCGGTAACGAGGACTGGAACACCTTCGAGCGCGAGGTGTGGACCCTGGGTTACGAGTTCACCCATCGCTTCAATGACGACTGGCAGTTCCGCCAGAACTCGCGCTACATGCAGTCGCGCATCCAGCGTAACGAGATCTGGCCGGGCGCACTGAACAACGCAGGCTTCGGTACCAACGTCAGTTCGCAGGCTTACGACCGCTACAACAAGTCCATCACCTATTCGCTGGATAACCAGCTCGAAGGCAAGTTCGATACCGGTGCTTTGCAGCACACGCTGCTGGTCGGCGCCAGTTTCGACCGTACTTCCTTCAACCAGGACTGGAGTGCAGGGTTCGGCCCGTCGATCAACGTATTCAATCCGGTCTGGACCAGTGAGCCGACCACGCCGTTCACCATCCAGAACTCGCAACTCGATCAGCAGATGACCGGTCTCTACAGCCAGCTGCAGAGCAAGTACGAGAACTGGATCTTCCTGCTTGGCGGTCGTTTCGATACGGTGGATAGCCAGTATCGCAACAAGCGTGACGCCAGTAGCCCGGTCAGCAACGCCGAGTCCGATCTGGATTACACCGACCGCGACTTCACCTGGCAGACCGGTGTGATGTATCAGTTCGAGAACGGCCTGTCGCCCTACGTCAGCTACTCCACCTCGTTCGTTCCGGTGCAGCAGACCACCAGCGCCAACGGGCCTCTGGATCCCATTACCGCCGAGCAGTACGAGGTGGGTCTGAAGTACGAGCCCAAGGGCTGGAATACCATGTTCACTGCTGCCGTATTCGATCTGCGTAAAGAGAATGACGTCATTTTTGACAGTGGTGATTACCGCCAGGTCGGCGAAAGCCGTTCCAAGGGCGTCGAACTGGAAGTCAGCAGTGATATCAGCGCCAACCTGAATATCACCGCCGCCTACACCTACACCGATGCACGGATTACCAAGGATGCGCCGGGCTCGTTGCTCGAAGATCACCAGATGACCGGTGTACCGCGTAACCAGGCATCGATCTGGGCCAACTACCGCTTCCTCGATGGCGCGTTGCGTGGCCTGCGTCTGGGCGGCGGCGTGCGCCACTTCGACAGCACCTTTGCCTACACCGCCGAGAGTCTCTACGGCAAGCTGGACACCGGCGATGTGACCCTGGTCGATGCCGCCATCGGCTACGACATCGACGAGAACTGGTCGGTCGATCTGAATGCCAAGAACCTCTTCGATCAGGAGTACGTGGCAGGCTGCAACAATGCCGGGCGTTGCTACTGGGGCGACGAGCGCACCTTCCTCGGTAGCGTATCGCTGCGCTGGTAAGCGGCAACCGAGTGAGCAGACCAAGGCGAGGGGGACACCCTTCGCCTTTTTGCGTAACTAAGGACAACGGATGACGAGTTTGAGTCGCCCCGGGCAGCCAGCCGCTGCACGCGGGCTCGGTCACGCTGGCCTGGCGCTGCTGGGGCTCGCGCTGCTGCTGGCCATGCTGCTGTGGCAGGGCGTGTTGCGCCACCCCTGGCCAACGGCCGAGGCCTGGCTGGCGCCGCTGTCGTCGACGCCATCGCTGGAGGGGCTGCTGCTGTGGTGGAGCCAACTGCCACGTGCCTTCGCCGGAGTGCTGGTGGGCGCCTGCCTGGGCGTTTCCGGGGCGATCATGCAACTGATCACGCGCAACCCGCTGGTGTCGCCGGATCTGCTCGGCATCACCGCCGGAGCGCAACTGGGCGTGATCCTTGGCATGCTTCTACCCGGCGCCCTGGGCCTGCCGCTGGTCTTCGTCGGTGGTCTGTTGGCGGCGCTGTTTACTTTCCTCATGGCTGGCGGTTGGAACACCTCGCCGCTGCGCCTGACCCTGGCCGGGGTGGCGGTGGCGCAGACCTTCGCCGCACTGATCGCGCTGTTTCTCAGCCTCAACGACCAGGCGGCGATGGTGGTATCGCTGTGGAATACCGGTTCGCTGCAGCAGTTGGGTTGGGGCGCGATGCACCCGGCCCTGTATCTGTTGCCGCTGATTGCCCTGGCCCTGCTGGTGCTGATGCGGCCGATGAACCTGGCCGTGCTGGGCGATGGGCAGATGCGCGCGCTGGGGCTTTCGCCGGCCTGGCTGAAAGGGCTGAGCATCGTCCTGGGCAGCCTGCTGGCCGCGCTGGCCATTCATCTGGCAGGCCCCTTGGGCTTCATCGGGCTGATCACGCCGAACCTGCTGCGCTTTGCCTTCGCCGTGGTGCGACCTTCGCGGTTGATCCCCTTGTGCGCGATCTGGGGCGCGCTGCTGACGGTGCTCGCCGATGCGCTGGTGGCGGCGGTGGAGCCCTGGTTCCAGCTGCCGCTGGGGGTGTTGTCGGCCATTCTCGGTTCGCTGGCGATTCTCTTGCTGCTGCGCTACGGGCGCAGCGCGCCGGTGGCGGCGGTCACGGCGAGCATGCCGGGTGAGAACCGGGCCATGCGCCTGCCGCTGTGGTCGTTCGTCGTGCTTGCCGTGCTGATCTGCCTGGCGCTGCTGGTGGGCGGTACCGCGCAGGGCGAGTCGGGCGTCTGGGTATTCTGGCAGCGGGCATGGATGGGCGAGCCCTTGGCCATGACCCTGCTCGATCTGCGCTTGCCGCGCCTGCTGGTGGACATGGCTGCCGGGGCATTGCTGGCGACCGCCGGCATGCTGTTGCAGGCGGTGACGCGCAACCCGCTGGCCGGCCCGGAAATTCTCGGGGTGAGCCAGATGGCAGCGCTGGTGGTCTTGCTGGCGCTGATCTTCATGCCCGAGCTGGCAGTGGCCTGGCGCTTCCCGCTGGCCTGGCTGGGTGCCGGCCTGGCGCTTGTGATCGTCATCGGCCTCAACCTGCGCCATGGCCTGGAGCCGTTGCGCGTGACGCTCACCGGCTTTGCCATCAGCGGTGTGGTGCTGGCCCTGGTGAGCCTGCTGATGGCGCAGTTCACCAGCAATATCGCCCAGGCGCTGATCTGGATGGTGGGCAGCAGCTACGGGCGCACCTGGAGCGACCTGCAGGCCATGCTGCCCTGGCTGGTGATCGGTCTGGCGCTGTGCGCGGCGACCACGCGCTGGATGGATCTGCTGCAACTGGGCGATGGCGTGGCCGGCAGCCTCGGGCTGTCAGTGCCGAGCCGGCGGGTGCTGCTGATCGTGCTGGCCAGTGCGCTGATCGCTGCGGCCGTGGCGGTGGTCGGGCCGGTGGCGTTCATCGGTTTGCTGGTACCGCATGGTGTGCGGCTGCTGGGCTTTCATCGTGCCCGTCAACGCCTGCTGGCGGCGCCGCTGCTGGGCGCGACGCTGCTGGCCTCGGCCGATCTGCTCGGGCGCGTGCTGCTCGCGCCGCTGGACATTCCGCTGGGGATCGCCACGGCCGCCATCGGTGCGCCGTGCTTCCTGCTGCTGCTCAGCCGCGTCTATTTCAGTGACAAAAGGAGTTAGTGCAGTGGCGATGCGTCTTGTCTGTTGCCTGCTGCTGGTCTGTCTGGCGCATGGCGCCTGGGCGGCCGATGCACAACTGGTGGCCCGACAGTCGGCTGGTGCTGGAGATGCGCCGCAGCGGATCGTCAGCCTCGATGAGCTGAGTACCGAGTTGCTGGTGTCGCTGGGGATCGAGCCGGTCGGGGTGGCCAACCTGGCCAGCTATCGCCGTTACATCGGCATCGGCAACGACCTGCTCGAAAGCAGCGTGGCGCTGGGCAGTGCGCAGCAGCCCAATCTGGAGGCCATCGCCCGGCTCCAGCCGGACCTGATCGTCGGCGTGGCCTACCTGCACCTGCCGTTGTTCGAGCGTCTCGATGGCCTGGCGCCGACCCTCATCTATCAGGTGTCGCTGGCATCCACAGGCTACGACGGCGTGGCCATCGGCGAGGCCATGCTGGAGCATCTTGGCCGCTTGACCGGGCGGCAGGCGCAGGCCGCTGCCGTGATCCGCGAAGGCCGGCAGGCGTTGGCTGCCGCGCGTCAGTCCGTTCGCGCGCGAGGCCTGCAGGGCGAGCCGGTGGCCGTGCTCTATCCGCTGGTGCAGCAGGGCAGTTTCATCGCCCTCAACCAGCAGACACTGATCGGCAGTCTGATGAACCGCCTAGAGGTGCGCTCGCCCTGGACCTTGCGTTCCGCGCACAGCCTGCACCGGCGCATCGACATGCGCCGCTTCGCCAGTGAGCCGGGGCTGCGCGTACTGTTCATCGGTGGACAGGCGCAGGCGCCGTTCTTTGTCAGTCCTCTGTGGAAGGCCCTGCCGGTCGCCCAGCAGCAGCGTTATGCCTTTCTCCCCACGCCGTACTGGACCTTTGGTGGCCCGCGCTCGACGGCCGCCATCGCGACCCAGGTGCGCGAGGCGATCGAGGCGATGAATCGTTGAATTTTGTCCCCGGCCATTCGTCCTTTAAGAGAATCCTGATGGCTATCGCTATTGGCCAGGGGCAAGTCATTTTCACAGAGGTCATCGCATGAGCTTCGACAACGAGAACGCGCGCTTTCTGGTCGTGATCAATCATGAGCAGCAGTATTCCATCTGGCCCGAGTACAAGGCCATTCCCGAAGGCTGGTCCGCCGTGGGCGTGTCCGGCGACAAGGCGACCTGCCTGGCCCATATCGAAGAGGTGTGGACCGACATGCGCCCGCTGAGCCTGCGTCAGGCCATGGCGTGAACAGCGACCTGCGGGGAGCGCGACGATGAATCAAGTGATCGATCTGGCGCAGGCCGCCCTGAGCATCGAGGCCGGCCTGCCCATGCGCGTCAGTCCGCTGCAGGCCGGGCAGGGCCTGCACGAACATCTGTCAGCTCTGCAGCAGTTGGTGACCGAGCATCTTGAGGTGAGCGGTGGCCTGCTGTTCAGTGGCTTCGCCGATGTCGATGTGGCCAGCTTCCAGCAGTTTGCCGGCGCTTTCGGCCATCCATTGCTGAGCTACGAGTTCGGCTCCACGCCGCGTAGCCGGGTGAGCGCCGGTGGCGTGTATACCTCCACCGAGTTTCCAGCCCATCGGCCGATTCCGCTGCATAACGAGCAGGCCTACACCACCGAATGGCCGCTGCGCATCTGGTTCTATTGCGCCCAGGCGGCCGAGCAGGGTGGCGAGACACCGATTGCCGATAGCCGTGAAGTCTTTCGGCGCATCGATCCGGCCATCCGCCAGCGCTTCGCCGAGCGCGGCCTGCTCTATGTGCGCAATTACGGCAATGGTCTGGATCTGCCCTGGCAGCAGGTCTTCAATACCGAAGATCGCCAGGCGGTCGAGCGTTACTGCAGCGCCCGCCGTATCGACTTCGAATGGCTCGGCGATGACGAGCTGCGCACGCGTCAGCTTTGCCAGGGCGTTGCCCAGCATCCGCGTACCGGTGACTGGGTCTGGTTCAACCAGGCGCACCTGTTCCACCTGTCGGCCCTGGACGCCGATACCCAGGACGTGCTGATCGACGCGGTCGGTCTCGAGGGCCTGCCGCGCAACGTCTATTTCGGCGACGGCACGCCCATCGAGGCCAGCCTGCTGGACGAGGTGCGCGGTGTGCTGGACGCCTGCACCATTCGTTTCCCCTGGCGTGACGGCGACATCCTGATGCTCGACAACATGCTCACGGCCCATGCCCGCGATCCCTTCAAGGGGCCGCGCAAGGTGGTGGTGGCGATGGCCGAGGCCTATGGCCGGGAGGGTTTCCAATGAATGCACTACCTTTGCCTGACGGGCGCGTGCTGCAAGGTGAGTCGCGCGAGTCGGCGATCTGGCTGACCTGCGACGGCCGGCCGCTGATGCAGCTGCGCATGGACGAAGCAAACGCCCTGCAGGTGCTGGAAGTGGCCACGGCCGATCTGGCCGATGCGCTGTGGTGCGCCAGCTATTGGTGGTTCGCCACTCATCCGCAGGTGGTGCGTCTGCTCTGGCAGGGGCTGGATCAGCAGGCACTGCAGGGCTGTGGTGACTGGCTGCGTGGTGATGCCGGTACGCCGCTTGCGCAGGTCGAGCGCGGCGTGTTCTGGCAGTTGCCGCAGCCCTGGTTGCGCCAGGCGCTGCCGCCTTATCCGCAGCAGATGGTGATGAGCGACGGCAAGCGCCATCCCCGGCGCCGGGCCAAGCCCCAGGGCGAGGTCTACCGGCGCTTCGATGCACGGTTGGGCGCCTGGATATCCCTGCGTACGCTGGACATCGATCAGGACCTGGAGCGCTTCAATCGCTGGCAGAATACGCCGCGCGTCCTGCATTTCTGGCAGGAGGGCGGCGATCTGGCGCAGCACCGCAGCTATCTCGAAACCATCGCTGCCGATCCGCATGTCTACAGCCTGATCGGTTGTTTCGATGACCAGCCCTTCGCCTACTTCGAGCTCTACTGGGCCAGGGAAGACCGCATTGCGCCTTTCTATCGCGTGGACGACTATGATCGCGGCATTCACATGCTGGTGGGTGAGCAGGCGCATCGCGGGCCGCACAAGGTGGCCAGCTGGCTGGCGGCGCTGACTCATTACGCCTTTCTCGACGATCCGCGCACAGGCCTGGTGG